>JAVHPA010000032.1:0-1048 GCA_036170345.1 Candidatus Moraniibacteriota bacterium | reverse complement strand
GCAGGACAATTTTATAAAAATAACTTTCCAAAAAAATATAAAACAAAGTTATTTCAATAAAATTGAGGTTTTCCCTTGTCCTACATGCGAGAAAACCGTTCCGAAGCGGAAGGAGCCCGAGCTCCGGGAGGGCGACTGCAGCGCAGGACAATTTTATAAAAATAACTTTCCAAAAAAATATAAAACAAAGTTATTTTAATAAAATTGAGGTTTTCCCTTGTCCAACATACAATATAAGCATGATCGACCAATACCTCCATATCATCAAGAACTTCCCCGAGACGGTTCAAGGGGAACCTCTGGCGCCTTTTACCAGTATTGGCATTGGCGGCTCCGCGGATCTCTACTATAAGCTCACGGACATTACCCGGCTCGCCCCTCTTATTGAGATGGCCGAAAAGCACAATATTCCAACAATTATTCTCGGCGGCGGTACCAACACCATTTTCGCCGATGAAGGCTTTCGCGGCCTCATCATCCACATCCAGGCAAAAAAAATGGAACTGGAAGGGCCATACGTAAGTGCCGAATCAGGAGCGCTACTTTCCCAGGTAATTCAGTTTGCTCTCAAACACAGCCGCTCAGGAATGGAAAAAATGATGGGCATTCCCGGCACAATCGGCGGAGCCGTAAGGGGGAACGCAGGCGCCTACGGTACGGAAATCAAGAATGTCTTTGTAAAAGCCACCCTCTGGAACGCTGGAAAAGGGGTTTTTGAGGCGGATTCCGACTATATGCGTTTTGGATATCGAAATTCCACGGTAAAACAAAACCATGATGTGATACTGAAAGTTTGGCTGAAACTGGAGGAAAAAGATACGACCGCCGCGCTTGCCGAAGCAATGGAAATCGTCAAAAACCGTGTCAGTAAGCAGCCGAAAGGTAAATGCAGCGGATCTTTCTTCAAAAATCCGGGCCAGGATCTCAAGGCCGGCTATGTATTGGAGCAATGTGGCTGTAAAGGGCTTCAGGTAGGCCGGGCGCAAGTTTCTCCACAACACGCGAACTGGATCATGAACCTCGGCACAGCCACCCAAAAAGACATCCT
>JAVHPA010000031.1:0-4747 GCA_036170345.1 Candidatus Moraniibacteriota bacterium | reverse complement strand
GTGGACATCGGCGGAGGCACGAGCGAAGTGGCTATCATATCTCTCGGTGGCGTGGTGGCGGCGCACAGCGCCCGGGTCGGCGGGAACAAAATTGATCAGGCGATTGCCGATTTTGTGAAAAAGAAACACGGCCTGGCGATCGGGGAAAGGACAGCCGAAGAAATCAAGATCGCCATCGGAAGCGCCCTGCCTCAAATGAAAGATGAATATATGGAGGTGCGGGGACGGGACCTCATTGCCGGACTGCCCAAAACAATCCGGGTTTCCGCCAACGAAATAACCGAAGCGATCCAGGACGAACTTAGGGAGATAATCAATGCGATAAAAAAAGTGCTTCAAGAAACTCCGCCGGAGCTGGCGGCCGATGTGATCGACAAAGGAATGATTCTTTCCGGCGGGGGAGCGCTCTTGAAGCACTTGGATCAGTTGATCACTAAAACCACGGGTGTTCCCTGCTACGTGGCCGAAGAGCCTTTGCTTTGCGTTGCCAAAGGAACGGGGATCGCTCTTGATAATTTAGATCTTTATAAGAGGACGATGATATTAAAATAGGACTTACGCTTTTGGCGCATTTCTTCGTTACAAGCTCCGGTGCTCGACGCTATACGCCGCAGTAAAGCTTACTCCGCTCCTCGCTTGCGCCTCGAACTGCACTCAAACGCGTAAGTCCTATAAAATAAATGATTATTGGAATTGATGCAAGTCGCGCATTTCAAAAACAAAAAACTGGAATAGAAGAATATTCTTATCAGGTGATTAAAAATATTCGAAATTATCTGCGGGACCAGCAGGTAATTTTGTATGCAAATCCGGCAATCAATATTAAGCCGGATTTTAATATTCCCGAAAAATGGAAAATTAAATATTTGCGTTCTCCGATTTTTTGGACCCAGGTTCGATTGTCGCTCGAATTATTATTTCATCCGGTTGATATATTATTTATTCCAGCGCATACCGTTCCGTTGGTTCATCCTAAAAATACGATCGTCACGATTCATGGGTTGGAGTATGAATATTGCCCGAAAGCCTATTCTTTCTGGCAGAGATTTTATATGCGACGGGTGATCAAAAATTCTTGCCAGTGGGCGAAACGGATCATTGCCGTAAGCAATAATTCTAAGAAAGATTTAATTAAATTATACGGGGTGCCGGAAAAGAAAATTAGCGTAATCTATGAAGGTTACGGCAATGACAATTCCAAATTCCAAATTCCAAATTCCAAATCAAATCCAAATGATAAAATTTCAAATTATAAAACTTACATTTTATTTACTGGTCGTCTCGAGGAAAGAAAGAACATTATTGGAATTATCGAGGCTTTTGAAATATTGAAGAGAAAATATAAAATTTCACAAAAGTTGATTTTGATTGGTAAATTTGGTTTTGGAGGAGAAAAGATAAAGAATAAAATTGATAGTAGTGAATACAAAAGCGATATAATTTTGACCGGTTATGTGAGCGATGAGGATAAGTTTTATCTGATGGCGAACGCGGACGTGTTTTTATTTCCGACATTTTACGAAGGCTTCGGATTGCCGATCCTCGAAGCGCAAAGCGTTGGAATGCCGGTGGTGACATCGAATGTTTCCTCGATGCCGGAAGTGGCGGGAAACAGCGCGGTTTTGGTTGATCCGAAAAATACAAACGAAATCGCCGAAGCAGTTTACAAATTGATTTCGAACGAATCTTATAAAAATGATATAATAGAAAAAGGATACAATAATATCAAGAGATTCAGCTGGGAGAAATGCGCGCGGGAGATCTCAAATATAATACAAATATGTTAAATAATATCAAAGTCGCTCTTGTTCACGACTTCCTCAACCAATACGGCGGGGCGGAGAGGGTTCTTGAGGCGCTGCATGAGATGTTTCCCGAAGCGCCTATTTTTACGTTGCTTTACGACAAGGAAAAGATGCGAGGAAAGTTCAAAAACGCGGATGTCCGAGTTTCGTTTCTGCGGAAGTTTCCGAAGTTTTTCCAGAAAAGGCACAAGTGGCTGCTGCCTTTCATGCCGACGGCTCCCGAGACTTTCAATCTGCGGGATTATGACCTGGTTATTTCTTCTTCTAGCGCCTTTGCGAAAGGGATCGTCGTGAAACCAAAAACGTTGCATATTTGCTATTGCCATAGTCCGATGCGCTATGTCTGGGACTGGAACGAAAAATATCTGGTGGAACAGGGACTCCGAAAAACCAAAAGGCTTTTTGGGAGGATGCTTCTCAATTATGTCCGGCTATGGGATCAAGTCGCTTCCCATAGAGTGGATCATTTCATCGCCAATTCCAAAACGACCCAGGCGCGGATCAAAAAATATTATCGGCGCGACAGCGTGGTGGTTTATCCGCCAGTAGATGTGAACAGTGTCATCCCGCACTCGATGCGGGATCCAGAAAATTTATCCAATTCGAATAAGCTGGATTCCCGCTTTCGCGGGAATGACAAAAATAAAGAAGATTATTTTCTCATTGTTTCCCGTCTCGCGCCGTACAAAAAAATCGAGATCGCCATCGAAGCGATGAACAAACTGGACTTGCCGCTGGTCATTATCGGGGAAGGATCGGATAAATACATAAAACATCTCAAAAAAATTGCCGGACCAAAAACGAAGTTTGCCGGATGGAAAAGCGATGAAGAACTGAAAAAATATTATAAACAAGCCCGGGCGTTCCTTTTTCCGGGCGAAGACGATTTTGGAATAACGCCGGTGGAAGCGATGGCCCAAGGAACGCCGGTGCTGGCGCTCCGAAAAGGAGGGGCGACTGAAACTGTCATTGAAGGCGAAACAGGAGAATTTTTTAACGATCCGACAATTGAATCCCTAGCCGACGGGGTGAGGAGACTGATGGAAAATGAAATGGGATACGACCGCGAAAAAATAAAGGATCAGGCCGGAAAATTTTCGAAAGATATTTTTGCGGAAAATGTGAAAAAAGAAATATTAAGGATTATTGATAGTTCTGGCAAAGAATAGTATCTTTTCATCGAATTTAGCCCGTAATTTTATGGATTCGTTCAGTCCTAAAATAAAGAAATATCTCGATCGCTTGGCGGATTCTCCCAAGAAGCCGAACTCATTTCTGTTTGTCGGACCAAAAGGAACAGGAAAAGAAGAGGCGGCATATTACTTCATCTCGAAGTTGGCTGGAAAAAATAGTGACGCCGAATTCAGGAAAAAAATAGAAGATAAAATTCATCCGGACGTGGTTGTCATCGAACCGGAAACGGAAGAGAAAAAGGGGAAGAAGCGCGAAAAAGAAATTGGTATTTCCCAGGTGAAGGACGCGCGGGAACGCTTGAAATTTTTTCCTTATGAACTTGAAAAAAAATTCTGTCTTATTAAGAAAGCCAATCGATTGAACCGGGAAGCCTCGAATGCGCTTCTCAAAGTCTTAGAAGAACCGTCGGCTGATGCCTTTTTCATCCTACTTTATCCCAATCTTGATTCCGTGCTTCCTACTATTCAATCCCGCTGCGCGATCTTTCGGTTTCCTCAAGTGAATCTTCCGAGATGGAACGAAGATAATCGTCAGAAATTGAGAAAAATATTCGCGGAAGAAGTTTATCAGCGGTTTGAATACATCGAAGAAAAGTCGAAAGACAGAAATGAGATGATTTCGATTCTGGAAGATTGGGAGCTTGCAATGGCGGAAAGTTTGAGAAAATTAATTATGAATCAGGAAGATAAAGATAATTTGGCTAATCGGGCGAAAATCAGAAAAGTTATCGAGCTGGTTGAAAATACGAGGGAAGCGATCAATCGGCTTGAATATACGAACGCGAACGCGCGGGGAGTGGGGGAAAGGCTGGTTTTGGGAATGAGGTGATTTCTATAAATTTCGAATATTTTTTTTAAAATATCATGCTTATTTATAAATCTATCGGTGCGCTGGGGCTTCTTCTGATAGCAATCGGTATCGTTAATAAAAACAGAATTACGCAAGATATACTGTATATTATTGGAGGAGTTTGTCTTGAAATTTACAGTATTTATCTCAGAGATTTAATATTTGCGATTTTGCAAATTGTATTTACTCTTGCTGCGATATACGATTTAATTAATTTGCGAAAAATAAACCGCAAATGACAAATATAAAAATTCTGTCTATAATAGAAATATGAAAAAAATAACAAATACGATTCTAATTATATTTCTCGCATTATTCCTCACCGGCTGTTCTCTTGGTTCTGGCGGAAATGATGGAGGAATGTACCGATCCGATGACGGCGGGAAAACTTTTCTGCCGAAAGACAGTATTAATCAAAGCGGAAAGGCCGGAAGCATCAGCGGAGTGGATGTTTTGAGTATAGCGATCAATCCGCAAAACGGAGACGAGGTTTATATCGGAACCAAAACCAGCGGGATCCTGAAGACCACGGACTCGGGAGAAAATTGGCAATCTCTCAAGGTTTCCGAAGTAACTGCGGAAAAAATATATGCCATTGCGGTTGACCAAAATGATCCCAAGATCGTTTATGCCACAGTGCTTGAAGGGAAAAGAGCCATGATTGTTAAGTCAGAAGACGCGGGCGGAAACTGGAAAACAGTTTATGCGGAGCCAACGGACGGATCGCTTGTTCTGTGTCTGGCGCTTGACCCTCAAAATCCCCAGAATATCTACGCGGGAACTGATCAGGGACAGATATTTTTTTCTGAAAACGGAGGAGAAACCTGGCGAAGCTTATATTGGTCCGAGAACAAACAGGCGGTTTATAAGATTGCCGTGGATCGCTTCAATTCCCAATT
>JAVHPA010000030.1:0-4910 GCA_036170345.1 Candidatus Moraniibacteriota bacterium | reverse complement strand
GAAAGCTTCCCTTTTTGGGATGAAGACAAAATGGAATTTCTCAAGGGCCTGGAAAAACACCTGCCAAAAGATTATGCTGACAAATATTGCTATAACCACAACGTCAACCGGGCAATGACGCGAATGATGGTTGTCGCTGATTTCAAAAGTTCCAAATGGTTTGTTTTTTCCACTGGAATTTGGAACATCGCGGCCGACTATCCGAATGTCCTTAGGGAAAAAGTGTTCGACTATGACTCCTGGCGCGAGAATCATGAAAATCCATACTTGATCATTCTTGATTCTCAACTGGCCAATAAGTGGCTCTGGCTGAATCAAGATAAATTCAAGATGCAAGATTTCAAAGTTTTATACAAAAAAGGAAATAATTATTTTCTTGAGTTAAAAGAAAATCAATAATCAACTTTTGCTAATAACTTCCTCCATGTTTTCAATCGACTTTTCCCAGCTCCATTGTTTGGCGGTCTCATAGCCATTCTCAATAAGCTTATTTCGGAGTTCTTTCTCATCCATAAGCCTCTCTATGGCTCTCTTAGCGCCCTCTATATCGCCCTGCTCCACTACCAGGGCATTATATTCATTTTTGATATATTCATCGTATCCGGTGACTTTTCCGACCACCACGGCGCAGCCGCAGGCCATGGCTTCCATGGGCGGTCCAAAAAAACCTTCAATGCGGCTCATTTTGAGAAAAATATCGCAAGAGGAATAAATTTCTTTCATTTTTTCAATCGGAACGTTTTTGAAAACTTTATCGACCCTCCAATCTTCCGGCGCTTCTCCCCCGCTGGTTACCAGCCAAATTTCACAATCCAAATCCTTGATCGCTTCATAAGATTCTTTCACGCCTTTGTACGGCAGATCAATTCTTCCTTCGATTAGAATTCTGGATTTGCCGGATTTAGGTTCAATCGGTTCGGTCCTATGAAATATTTTTTCATCCAGACCATTCGGCACATAATATGATCCGTGGCCGAATTCTTCTTTCAGCCATTTCCGGATCCATTTCGCTTCGGTCATATACTCGCACTGAATTCTGTAGGTTTCTTCAATTATTTTTTTTGTTTCCCGGTCTTCATAAAATCGCCGCTCATCCGATTGGACAAAATAAATTTTTCTCCGGCCTTTCAGGTTCATCAAAGTTGGCGCGGTAGTCCAACCGGTTGCGATCAAAATATCAATATTTTCAAAAATATACTGCGATGGATTTTTTAAAGAAACAACAGGCACTTTTTGATCGGGAAACCAATCGATACTTTCGTTTAAGTCCTGGCTTATGATCAAAACGTCATAAGCGGCCTGAAGCAATCTGTTGGAATGTTCCAAAATCACCGCCACACCTCCGGAAATTGCCGTTCCGGGAATTATATAAGCAATTTTTGGAACTAATTTGGCATTTTTTTTATATTCCTGGAGCGCCAATTCATACCATCGGCTGTCATCTTTATTGAAGTTCAATTCATTGTTGCCTTGATGCAGACGGTATCTTGAGAGTACTTCCGGAATCGCTTTAAAGGAAAACCCGTTATAAAAAAGCCTGAGCCAAAGTTCATAATCTTCCCGATATTTCATTTTTGTTTTTAATCCTCCGACAGTTCTGATTGCCGCAGATCTCGCCATAACCGCTCCTTGCCAAATTTGATTGTGCTTGAGAAGATCTTCGAAAGAAAAATCTTTAGGAAGGCTGATTTCGCCGTTTTCGAGCGCGGCATCATTTCTTTTCCCGTCTGAAATGACTTCAATTCCTCCGTGCACAACATCCGCTTTGGATTTGTTTGCCGCGGCAACGGATTTTTGAAGCCTCTCCGGTTCAGCTATGTCATCGCTATCCTGAAACGCGATGAATTCTCCGCGCGCCTCTCTTATTCCCTTGTTTCTGCCCCGAACCGCATTGCCGGAGTTATCGTAAAAATGAAAAATTTTTATTTTGGGGTTTTCCCGATATGACTCCACCATTTCCATTGTTTCTTCGGGCGACCCGTCCGTCACTAAAATCATTTCGAATTTTTGATACGTCTGGCTTAAAATAGATTCGATTGATTCTTGCAGTTCCTTTGTCCGATCATAAATCGGAATAATGACCGAAACCAATCCTTTTATTTCTTCCGAATCGGAAATGTTCACAATCGGACGCTTTTGTTTTTTTTTCCAATCTTTTATTTCAGCGTCAACCAAACCTTTTGTCGGGCTTATGAAATAAGTTTTAGCTTTATAAAGAAAGGACCGCAAACCCCGCGTCCTCAATTCGGAAAATCCTTTTTTAATCAAACGTTTTGATATCATTATTGGATGTTTTTTACAATTTCAATAAATCTGTTTTTCGCAGCTTCAGCCGAGAAATTATTCTTGAGGTGCTCTCTGGAATTTTTGGAAATTTTTTCCCAGAGTTCTTTGTCGGAATAAAGCTTCACGATTTTTTCCGCGAACTCTTCGGCGTTGTCGGCAATCAGAGCGGTTTCGCCGTCCGAAAGGCCGATTCCTTCCGAACCGATCCCGGTGGTCACCACCGGGATCCCAAAACTCATCGCTTTGGCGATTTTCCCCTTGAATCCCGCGCCAAAACGGAGCGGAGCGGCGAATATCTTGTTGCGCGCAAAAAATTGGGGCAAATCTCCTTCTTCCACAAAACCGATTATCTTGAAATTTTCGTCATTCAAGGCCAAGATTTCCGGAGTCGCATTGCTTCCAATAATAGTGATTTTGATATTCGGAATTTTGTTTTTCACGAGCGGATAAATTTCGTCGTGAAACCAAATCACCGAATCAATATTAGGCCGATGAATGAATCCGCCGATAAAAATAATTCCTTCGCGATCGGCAAACCCGGGGAAATTTTTTTCGGCATTCATATTCTGGATCCAGGCCATTGTGTCCGCGGCAATTTCCGGAAACTCTTTTTTTACTATTTCCACTTCTTTGCCGCTAAAGAAAAGTGTTGCATCACATTTTCTCATAATCGATATTTCGAGCGATTTCATTTCTTCGGCTTTCTTTTTTTCTTCCGAATCCTTGCTTATTTCCGTTTCCCGCCCCAGCCGCAAATAGTGCAAATCATGGGCAATGTAAATTATTTTCCCCTTGGAATATTGTTTGATCAGATCCAGATGTTCTTTCGCCACTTCGGGACGCGACACGAGCGAAATGTCAATTTGCGATCCGTATTCTTTTAGAAATTTTTCGAAAGAAGCATTTCCATAAGCCACTTCGATCCCCATTTGCTGAAGCGTCTCAGTATATGGTTCAAGTTTGGCTTGGTTGTGCGGCCAAAAAATAATTTTATAATCCAAACTTTTGAGCATTTTGAGGTATTCAAAAGCCACAAACGATCCGGCATCTTTGTCATAAGTCGGAACGTTCCAGTCCAAAAATAGCATCAACTTTTTCCCTTTGGAACGGTCCCGGGCGAAAATCGGCCCTTCCGTGTCAGCATAATTTTCTTTCTCCAAAACTTCTTTCCACCGGGAAAAGAATTTCTTCTTGTTCACTTCCTGGTATTTTTTCACTCCTTTTTTCAAGTCTTTCCCGTTGCTGACGCCCTCGAAATGGATCACTTCCGATTTCGGCTGATAAACCGTCCGATAGCCCGCCTGCCGAACCCGGAAAGCCAGATCAGTATCTTCAAAATAAGCCGGCGCGTAGAAGGAATCGAATCCTCCGAGTTTTTCAAACAGTTTCCTGGGCAGTATGATCGACGCGCCCGAGCAGTAATCGACGTCTTTCAAATAGTTGAATTCGAAACTTTCCGGATCTTTGAACCGTCCATAATTCCAGACATTCTCATTTTTCCAAACAATTCCCCCGGCCTCTTGCAGCCTGCCATCGGGAAAAACCAATTTGGATCCGGCCAGACCGACATTTTCGTTTTTTTCAAAGGTCTCAAGCAGCGATTCCAGCCAATTTGGCAAAATATGCGTATCATTGTTGAGAAAAACCACATATTCCCCCCTGGCCTTTTCCGCTCCGGCGTTGCAGCTTCCGATGAATCCCAGATTTTTTTCATTTCTGACATAAACGGCATTTTCAATTTTTTCCATCATTTCCGGAGTTTCGTCAGTGGAGCAATCGTCAACCACAATCACTTCGTAATCAGTTTCTCCGATATTTCCCAAAAGCGCCTCGAGACAGCTATAAGTATAGCGCCACTTGTTGTAAACCGGAATGACAATCGAGGCTTTCGGATTTTCGGTTTTTTTGAAATGAAGATCGGCCACGGAACCAAGCTTCAGCTTTTCAATTTTTTTTAGATCCAACTTGAATCTGTTGCTGCTGTCGATTCGTCCATGTTTCATTTTATCAAGATAAGCGAAAAGCGGCCGAGCCAAATCGAAGAGAAATCTCGGGATGAACTTTTTCAGTTTGTTCTTGTAAATTTTATAAATGTAATTGGGAACTTTCCAACGGAGCGAAGTGCGAATTTCGAACAATTCCTTTGTCTTGATTCGATTGAGCTCTTCCAAATGCGATATTTGAGCGTTTTTTTGCTTCGCTTGATCGGATAATTCCCCTATTTTCGAACGGCTATTTTCCAAATTATTTTTATAGATAAAGCCTGTAAGATTGGAAAACTCCAGGCTTTTTTCCAATGCCTTGGTGAAAAGTTCGGCCGGAAAGTTGCTTTTTTGCTCTAAATCTTTCAAGCCGGATTTTTTCTTGATAAAATAAATGTTTCGGTAGGAAGGAGCGGCATTATCATACGGAAAAACTTCCGAGTTGTAAAAATAATTAAAGTCAAAGAATTTATCACGAATAAGATCGAAAACCGGCTCTGAAATATTGAAAGCAATCCCGATCAAATGTTTCCAGAGTTTCAAACTATTGTTATGGATTTTTTGGAAGCTGAAACCATTTTTCCTCAAATAATCTTCTATTTCGCTCTCGCGAGGCAATCCATTTTCAATATGTTCTTTCAG
>JAVHPA010000029.1:0-4990 GCA_036170345.1 Candidatus Moraniibacteriota bacterium | reverse complement strand
CAGCCCTGACAATATTCTCAACTGGTCCCACGGGGAAGTTACCAAGCCGGAAACCATAAATTACCGCACCCAGCGCTATGAGCGGGACGGACTTTTTTGCGAGAAAATATTCGGGCCGGCCAAAGATTGGGAATGTTATTGCGGAAAATACAAGAAGATTCGGTACAAGGGGATCATCTGCGACAAGTGCGGAGTCGAAGTCACCCGTTCCATTGTCCGTCGCGAACGCATGGGCCATATCAAATTGGCCGTGCCGGTTTCCCATATATGGTTTTTAAGAGGAGTGCCCTCAAAGATCGGCTTGGCGCTCGATATGTCTGCCCAAGAGCTTGAAAAAGTCGTCTATTTCGCCAGCTATGTGGTTTCAGAAGTGAACGAAGAATCAAGAAAAGAAGCCTTGGAAAGTCTGGAATCGGAATATAAAGGGAAGCAAAAGAAAATCAATAACGAAGAAGGAGACGGCAAGGTAAAAACCGAAGAGCTGAAAAACGCTTATCAATCCGGCAAAGAAGAATTGAGAAGTTTGAGAAGGCTTCAAATTTTATCCGAGGTGGAATATTTCAATCTTTCCATGAAATACGGCCATGTTTTTAAGGCGGGAATCGGAGCGGAAGCGATCCGCCGGATTTTTGAAGAAACAGATTTGGAAAAAGAAATAAAATCAATTGACGCGGTCCTGAAAGACGACAAAATATCCGATAAAAAAAGAGCTTTTAAGCGCCTTAAGCTTTATCAGGGAATGAAACAGTCCGCCATCCGGCCGGAATGGATGCTCCCGACGGTTATCCCGGTTATTCCCCCTGATTTGAGGCCGATGGTCCAGCTGGACGGAGGAAGGTTCGCGACTTCGGATCTCAATGACTTATATAGAAGAATTATCAACCGCAATAACCGCCTCAAAAAACTGATTGAAATCGGAGCGCCGGAAGTCATATCGCGAAATGAAAAAAGAATGCTCCAGGAAGCGGTGGACGCCCTTTTCGACAACAGCGCGAGGCGCGGCCAGACATCGGTGGCCGCTTCCACCGGCCAGAGAAGAGCGCTTCGGTCGCTGGCGGATATGCTCAAAGGAAAACAGGGCCGTTTTCGGCAGAACCTTCTTGGAAAGAGGGTGGATTATTCCGGTCGCAGCGTGATCGTCGTCGGTCCGAAACTGAAACTTCACCAATGCGGACTTCCGAAAAAAATGGCTCTGGAACTTTTCAAACCTTTCATCATCAATAAATTAATCGAAAAAGAATACGCCCATAATGTCCGCAGCGCCGGAAAAATGGTTGAGTTTGAAACTGAAGAAGCGTATGAAATCCTGGATGAAATAATCGAACATCATTTTGTCCTGCTGAACCGCGCCCCGACTCTGCACCGTTTGAGCATCCAAGCTTTTCAGCCCGTGCTTATAGAAGGAAAAGCTATTCAGATCCATCCGATGGTTTGTGCGGCTTTCAATGCGGATTTTGACGGAGATCAAATGGCGGTACATGTCCCTCTGACCGGCGAAGCTCGATCGGAAGCGGCCAATATAATGCTGTCCTCAAAAAATCTCTTGAAGCCCGCCAGCGGAGAGCCGATAACAATTCCCACCCAGGATATGGTTTTGGGCTGCTATTACATGACGCACATCCGAAAAGGCTTGAAAGGTGAAGGAAAAATATTTTCCGGTCCGGAAGAAGCGGAGATCGCTTTGCAATTCAAAAAAATCGATTTGAGAGCCCAAATTGAGGTAAATATGTCGGGAGAAAGAATTAAGACTTCGGTGGGACGCATTCTTTTTAATGGGATCATTCCCAATGAACTGGGATTTATAAATGATGAAATGGATAAGGGAAAGTTGCGGGAGATAACAGCCAAATGTCTTTCTGTTTCAGGCCAAGAAAAAACGGCTAAATTCGTGGACGATCTCAAAAATTTGGCCTTCTCGCTGGTTACTGAATCGGGAATCAGCTGGGGCATGGATGACTTGAAGGTTCCGTCCAAAAAGGAAGGAATAATGAGTTCGGCCGAAGGAAAAATTGAAATCATAAACAAGCAATTCGAGGCGGGACTGCTTACGCTGCAGGAAAGAAAAAGCCAGGTGATCGAAGTCTGGAGCGAGGCGAAGAACAAGATTACTGAAAACGTCAGGGAAGAGCTTGATAAAGAAGGACCGGTTTACGCGATGGTTTATTCCAAGGCGCGCGGAACGGAGGCGGTTGTGGTGCAGATGACCGGAATAAAGGGTCTGGTGGCCGGTCCGACCGGCGAAACCATCGAACTGCCGGTGAAATCTTCGTTCAAAGAAGGATTCAATGTTTTGGAATATTTTATATCCACTCACGGAGCCCGAAAAGGAATGGCGGATACGGCTCTTCGAACGGCCACAGCGGGGTATCTGACCCGCCGCTTGGTGGACGTGTCCCAAGACGTGGTGGTCAGGGAAAACGATTGCAAGGACAAAGAAGGAGGCTTTCTTTATCGCGAAGACTCGGCCGCTATCGGAATCAGTTTTGCGTCAAGAATTTCCGGACGGGTTCTGATTGAAGATTTAATCGATCCCAAAACGAAAAAAGTTATCCTGGAAAAAGGCGAAATTGTGACGAAAGAAAAAGGGGAAGAAATAGACAAGAAAGAAATTGCCAAAGTAAAAATAAGGTCAATCATTACCTGCAAAACCAAGCGGGGAGTCTGCCAGAAATGCTATGGAATAGATCTGGGAAGAAGCGAAGTGGTCCAGATCGGCCAGGCGGTGGGGATCGTGGCCGCCCAGGCCATCGGCGAGCCGGGCACCCAGCTGACCATGAGAACTTTCCATATCGGAGGCGTCGCCGGAACGGACATCACTCAAGGTCTTCCCCGGGTGGATGAAATTTTTGAAGCTCGTCCTCCGAAAGGAGAAGCGGCCATCTCGGAGATCAACGGCCAGGTCGTCGAAATAAAAGAAACGGAAAAAGACAAGATAATCAGAATCGAATCGGAAGGCCCGAAAAAGACAAAAGACGTCCGGGAATATGTTGTCCCGGCGGTTATGAACCTCAATGTTGCCGAAGGCGATTTGGTTGCCCGGGGGCATGTTTTGAGCGAGGGACATCTCGATCTCAAAAAGCTTTTCAAGATTGAAGGCACGGAAACGGTCCATCGCTATATAATCCGGGAAGTTCAGGAAATTTACAGCGCCCAGGGAGAAGGCATCAACGACAAGCATATCGAAATCATTGTCCGGCAGATGCTCTCAAGGGTGAAAATTTTAGATTCGGGCAGCACCAGCCTTCTTCCCGGAGACATTGTGGAAGATGTTCAGCTGATCGAAGCCAACGAAGAAGCTAAAAAAGCCGGAAAAAGCTTGGCGGTCGGCGAAAAACTGCTGCTCGGAATCTCGAAAGTGGCTCTTTCCACCGAAAGCTTCTTGTCCGCGGCGTCCTTCCAGGAAACGGCCAAGGTTCTTATCAACGCGGCCGTTACTGGAAAAGAAGACAAGCTGCGCGGTCTCAAAGAAAATGTCATCATCGGAAAACTGATTCCGGCCGGAACGGGGTATCGGAAATAAAAAAGAAAGGTTTGACCTTGAGGAATTGGCGGTGTAAACCGCCGAGGAAAAGGTCGAACCTTGGAAAGAATCTTTCAAAAGGTATACTTTGTATAAAGAAAAACTCCCTTCGTGGGAGTTTTTCTTGACAGGAAACATGTTTGATAATATACTAATATATATTAGTATATATTTATGGATAAAATTAGTGAAATAAAAAAACTGGCTATTTTTTTGAAGTCGATTTCGGATGAGAATCGCTTGAAGATTATTTTTCTTCTTCAGAAATCACCCCGCTGCGTCTGTGAAATATTTCCCGCCCTTCGGATTTCCCAAAAACTGGCTTCGCATCATTTGGGGCATCTTCAAAAAGTAGGACTGGTAAGCGAGAAAAGAGAAGGCTGTTTTATCCGCCATAGCCTCAATAAAAATAAATTAAAAGAATATACGCGATTACTAAACAAACTAATCAGATAATTAAATGCTAGAATTCCTGTCCGAATGGATAACCCAGAATTTGTTTCATATCGCTCCCCAAACCCATCTCGCCGACGCGGCCAATTTTTTCATCGTCGACACGATCAAGATCTTTCTTTTGATGGCGGTAATAATTTTTGTGGTTTCTATCATTCGCACATATCTGCCCCCGACCAAAGTCAAAAAAATATTGTCGAGCAACAACGAATACGCCGCTAATTTTCTAGCTTCCCTCATCGGCATTGCGACTCCTTTTTGCACCTGCAGCGCCATCCCGCTCTTTTTGGGGTTCATCGAAGCGGGTGTTCCGCTCGGAGCCACTTTTTCTTTTTTGGTGGCCTCGCCGATGATCAATGAAGTGGCCCTCGCTATGCTCTGGGGAATGTTCGGCATAAAAATCGCCCTTATCTATATTTTGAGCGGCCTAGTCATCGCCAATCTGTCCGGCATCGTTATCGGCAAAATGAATGTCGAAAACTTGCTCGAAGAATCGGTCTGGAAAAATGGCGGCCGACTTGGCCAGCTTCGCTCAATCACCTGGAAAGAACGTTTGAAATACGCTAAAAATTATACTCGAAGCATCCTGAAAAAAGTCTGGCCCTATGTTATTCTGGGAATTGCTCTCGGCGCCTGGATCCACGGTTATGTGCCGGTTGGCTGGCTGGCCCAATACGCTTCGAGCGACAAATGGTACGCCGTTCCTCTGGCGGTTCTCGTCGGCATCCCGCTCTATTCCAACGCCGCCGGAATCATTCCCATCGTTGGAGCTCTCACGGAAAAAGGGGTGAGCCTCGGAACAAGTCTCGCTTTTATGATGGCGGTGACCGGGCTTTCTTTCCCCGAATTTTTGATCCTCAAAAAAGTGATGAAGGTGAAATTGATCTTCATCTTCGCCGCGGTTGTCGGAGCGGGAATCATCATCACTGGATATTTATTCAACGCGATTTTGTGAGATGGTGGAAAATATCTCCAAGCTATTGAGTAGGAAACGCATTCGCGTGAAACATTTTAAAA
>JAVHPA010000028.1:0-5046 GCA_036170345.1 Candidatus Moraniibacteriota bacterium | reverse complement strand
TGGTTCGAAAGCGGGGATTTGAGATTTATTCAACAATTCTAGAAAATATTCACTAGTTATGAAAAAGCTAATTGTTATTTTGATTATAATTTTGGCGGCGCTTGGCGCTTATTATATTTTTTCGCTAAAAGAAAAACCTGGATTGAATATTCCGGAAATCAAAGTGTTGTCCTGCGAAAAACTTCATGAGAAAATTCTTACTGAAGCAAATAAACTTGATCGGAGTTGCGCTAATGACAATGATTGTCTAGAAATTGGAGGCCATGCTTGCGGTGATTGCATTAATAAAAATGCAAATACAGCTGAATACTTCTCGGATATAAAAAAATTGAGGGTGATGGAAGTTGAAGCCTTCAAGAAAAAAGAGGGGTGCAATATTCCAGCGTATTCTTGCGCGCAGCCTAAAGGGTGTCGATGCGTAAATAGTAAATGCGAATCAATTATATAATGAAATATTCATATAAGTGTCTTAAAGAACTATCCAAAACAAAAAAGTCGCCGCAGCAACTTGCGGAGCTTTTGACTATGCACGCATTTGAGTTTGAGAGTGCTAAAACTGAAGGGAAAGAAACTCAAATGGAGTTTTCCATTCTTCCCAATCGCGGACATGACGCGCTTTCACATATCGGACTGGCGCGGGAAATTTGCGCGGTGGAGGGACGAAAACTCTTTTTAAGGTTCAACCTTAAAAATTTAAAAAGGTTGAACCTTGAGCAAGAGCTAAATGTTGAAATAAAAGAGAAAAAACTTTGCCCTCGTTATATTGGCGCGGTTTTGGAAAATATTAAAGTTGGCGCTTCGCCGAAATGGATGCAGGAAAGATTGCTGGTATGCGGTATCAAGCCGATAAATAACATTGTTGATATCACGAACTATGTGATGCTCGAAACCGGACAGCCGCTGCACGCTTTCGATAAGTCAAAAACTACAGGCAATATTGTTGTCCGCAAAGCCAAAAAAGGTGAGAAGATTAAACTCTTGGACGAGAAAATATACAAACTCAATGAAAATAATTTAGTCATTGTGGATAGCGAAAAACCCGTTGCTCTTGCAGGAGTGATGGGCGGATTTGATTCTTCGGTAACGAATAAAACTACTTCAATTATTTTTGAATCGGCTAATTTCAATTCGACGAATATTCGAAAAACGAGAACATTGCACAATATTATCACCGAATCCTCGCATCGCTTTGAGCGCGAGATTGATCCAAATTTAGCGGAAATGGCAATGGCGCGGGCAATCGAGCTTATAAAAAAATTAGGTGGTAAAAATGTCGAAGTAACCGCACTAACCGATGTTTATCCGAAAAAAGTGAAGCCGTGGCAGATTAAATTAGATTCAAGC
Source organism: Candidatus Moraniibacteriota bacterium (assembly GCA_036170345.1). Taxonomy (GTDB): domain Bacteria; phylum Patescibacteriota; class Minisyncoccia; order Moranbacterales; family UBA11712; genus Fen-1326. The sequence continues at coordinate 3,702 of JAVHPA010000028.1, read as the reverse complement.
TATGTAAATAGTCTGCTGGGAGAAAAAATTCCAGTTTCCAAAATGAAAAGCATTCTTGAAAATATCGGGCTTAGCGTAAAAAATGCAAAGAATATATTAAATTGCGAAATTCCGACCGTTCGAATCGATCTTAAAACCCAGGAAGACCTCATCGAAGAAGTCGGGAGAATTTACGGCTACGAAAATATCAAAGAGCAAGCGCCAATTGTCGAAGTGAAAACTCCGCCTCAAAACACGAAAAGGAATTTTGAAAATAATTTGCGCGATATTCTGGTCGGACTGGGATTTTCGGAAGTGATGAACTATTCTTTCTATGGAAAAGATGATGTTGAAAAATGTCGCTTGAGAATCGAAGATCATATCGAAGTGGCAAATCCCTTGAGCTCGGAACAGCAATACCTGCGCCGAAACTTAATTTCGAATCTTCTCAAGAATGTTGAGCTAAACCTGAAAAACTTTCCCAAGGTTCGAATATTTGAGATCGGGAAAAAGTTTTGCAATGATAAGGGAAAATTCAGTGAAATGCCGCTTTTGGTCGGAGCTTTGGCTGATAATGCTGCCAATAATTCACTCTTTTTTGAACTGAAGGGAAGGCTTCAGGCATTGCTCCAAGGAATCGGAATTCAAGGCGCTGACTTTCAAATACTAAACGAAGAGTACAAATTCTGGCATCCGACCCGGGCCGCGCGGATTTCGATAAATGGAAAAAAAATCGGCAGGATTGGAGAAATCAGCCCAATTGTCTTAAAAAATTACGGCGTAAAGCAGCGGGTAGCTGTTTTTGGACTTAAGGTTGGAGAACTGATGAAAATCAGCGCTCAAGATAAACAGTACAAGCCGATTAGCAAATTTCCATCGGTCGAGAGAGATATTTCCATGTTTGTCGGAAAAGAAACAAAATATGCTGACATCGTATCTAATATTCAAAAAAATGGAGGAAATCTCGTGAAGAATATCAAGCTATTCGATGTCTTTGAAAAAGAAGGCAAAAAAAGTCTGGCGCTTCGGGTCAAAATCGGCTCCGACGCGAAAACTATGACTTCCGAAGAAATCGACACGGTGATAAAAAAAATAATCTCTTCACTTGAAAAAGATTTAAAAGTGAAAGTGAGGAAATAACGATTAATGAAAGAAATCTCCAAGCGCTACAATCCTTCTGAAACCGAGCCGAAGTGGCGGGAATTCTGGGAAAAAGAGCAGATATATAAATTCAACCCCAAAGCCAAAGGGGAAGTTTTTTCTATTGACACTCCGCCGCCGACAGTGAGCGGGAAAATGCATATCGGGCACGCTTATTCATATACGCATGAGGATTTTATCGCCCGTTATCGCCGAATGAAAGGCGAAAATGTGTTTTTCCCTTTCGGAACAGACAACAACGGACTTGCGACGGAAAGATTGATCGAAAAAACGAAAAATGTGCGGGCAAACAGAATGGAACGCAATGAATTTATAAAATTGTGCAACAAAACAATCAAAGAAATCACGCCCGATTTCATTTGCGACTGGCAAAAAGTAGGAATGTCGTGCGATTTTTCAAAAATTTATTCAACAATTGACGACAACAGCCGCCGCATCAGCCAAAAATATTTTATCGATCTTCACAAAAAAGGTTATGCTTATCGCCAGGAAGCGCCGGTTGTGTGGTGTCCGTACTGCCAAACGGCCATCGCCCAAGCTGAACTTGAGGACAAAGAGTCGGAATCGTACTTCAATGACATTATCTTCAAATTGCCGAAAAATAAGAAGCTCACTATTGCGACCACGCGTCCGGAATTACTTTCAAGCTGTGTTGCTATTTTTGTGCATCCAGACGACAAGCGATACAAAAAATTGATCGGGCAAAAAGCGCAAGTTCCCATTTTCGGTAATCGCGTGGAAATATTGTCCGACAAAAAAGTTGATCCCGAAAAAGGTACGGGCGCGGTGATGTGCTGCATTTTTGGTGACAAAACTGACGTTGAATGGTTTAAGGAATACAAATTGCCACTCGTTATGTCGCTTGACAAAGACGGCTCTATGACAAAACAGGCGAAAAAATATGCGGGACTTTCCGCAAAAGAAGCACGTAAAAGCATCATTGAGGATTTGCAAAAAAAGAAATTACTCGTCAGCCAAAAAAAAATCACACATGCCGTCAATATTCACGAACGATGCAAAAACGAGGTTGAAATTCTAAATTCCAAGCAATGGTATATCAAGATTCTCGACAAAAAGAAGAAATTTATCAAGCTTGGGGAAAAAATCAGATGGTATCCGCCCTTTATGCGGACACGCTATGAAAACTGGATCAAAAATCTCGGATGGGACTGGGCAATTTCCCGTCAACGATTTTTCGGTGTTCCATTCCCCATCTGGTATTGCGAGAAATGCGGCGAAGTGAAAATAGCGGATGAAAAAGATTTGCCGGTTGACCCGCTTACAGACAAACCGAAAAGCAAATGCGTGAAGTGCGGCGGAACAAAGTTCATACCCGAAAAAGACGTGCTGGACACTTGGGCAACCAGTTCTATTTCTCCGCAACTCGCTTTGCAGTTATTTTTCAAGGAAAAGGAAACACGAGAATTAATCCCAATGAATCTTCGTCCACAAGCCCATGACATAATTTCAACCTGGCTTTTTTATACTGTTGTGCGATCGCACTATCATTTCGAAAAACTTCCATGGAAAGACTTGATGATTTCGGGACATGTTCTTGATTCCAAAGGGAAAAAAATGTCCAAAAGTCTTGGAAATACGGTTTCTCCTCAGGAAATACTCGAAAAATACGGCGCGGACGCTTTGCGCTTTTGGTCGGCGGGAAGCAGTTTGGGACAGGACATAAACTATTCCGAAGAAGAAATAAAAACTGGGCGCCGGACGACCACGAAACTTTGGAACGTTGCCCGCTTTATGGCGATGCACGAAAAAAAACCGAAGCTCGTCAAGAATAGCGACCATCTGGAAAGAGCGGATGTTTGGATTCTTGGGGAAATGAATAAAACCATTGCCGAAGCCACGAAAAATTTTGAAAACTATACGTACGCCAAAGCCAAAGACGCCATTGATGATTTTTTCTGGTCGAAATTGGCGGACTATTACGTCGAGTTCATCAAATACCGGCTTTTTGGAGAGGACAAGAAATCAAAAGACGCGGCCATAAGAACGCTTTCGACAGTTTTTTTCAATGTGATAAAAATGTACGCGCCAATTATGCCGTTTGTGACTGAAGAGATTTTCCAAACGTTTTTTAAAGGCGCTGAAAAAACAAAGAGCGTTCATCTGTCCAAATGGCCGGAAGAGTTAAAATTTTCAAGAAAAAATGATATCCTTGATTTCAAAGAAGCTATCAAAGCCATTGATGAAATCCGCAAATTCAAAACCGAAAAAGGAATTTCATTGGGAATTGATATAAAATCGCTGAAGCTGAAAACCAAAGTAAACCTCAAAAAATACGGTGAATTTTTGAAAAAAGCGGGACGAGTAAAGAAATTAACTTAGTATTTGTTCGATGAAAAAACAGAGAATCAAAGTAACTATTGCTAAAAATTCCGGTTTTTGCTTTGGCGTAAAAAGAGCTTATGATTTGGCTTGCGTCAACTCAACAAATTGCGATGTTATCTATGTTCTCGGGAAGCTGGTTCATAATAATGATGTTGTAAGGGAATTAAGAAAAAGAGGGATTAAGGAAATAAAATCTCTGGATAGCAAGAAAGAAGGGAC
>JAVHPA010000027.1:0-1121 GCA_036170345.1 Candidatus Moraniibacteriota bacterium | reverse complement strand
ATTTTGAGTTTGAGAAGTTTTCGTGCCATTTACTTAGCATACCCGATCGGCAGGATGGCGATCGGTTTTTGGTTTTCGGAAAGATCGAGGATTTTTTGAACTTCTTTTTCGTCAAATCCGCCGACCCAGGACCCGGATAGTCCGAGATCAACGGCTTCAAGCCAAGCGAAACCGGCGGCAAGGGTGGCGTCTTGCGTTGCATAAAGGTCTCGACCGCGATCAGCGTATTTTTCAGCCGACTTTTCCGGAAGGGCGACGAAAACCAGGAGCGTCGGCGCTTCAAGAACGTGTTTTTGATCGTGGGCGGCTTGAGATATCATTTTTTTCAGCTCCGAATCGGTAATAACAATAATCTCTCGCGCCTGCAACCCTCCTGCCGAAGGGGCGGAATTGGCGGCAGCTAAAATTTCTTTCAATTTTTCTTCCTCAACCAATTTGTCGCTGAAACTACGGACTGATTTTCTTTTTTTGAATATTTCATGCATTGTTTTTTAAATTATCTTTTATATAACCCGACCAACACTGCCTGATCCAAAATATGTCCCTCCATCGCTTTTTCGACATCCTCTCTTTTGGCCGAGAAATCCAAACCTAGAGTCGTATCTAGAGCATAGGCTTTGAATTGATAATGATGAGTGCCGGACGGCGGACAGGGACCGACAAAACCGGGCTGGCCGGCGCTCGTCGTTCCCTCAATCGCGTTTTCCGGAACGCTGTTTTCTTTTATTTCTTTTGTGCCCGGATTGATATTAAAAACCACCCAGTGGACGAATCCTCCCGCCATTTGGGCGTCTGGATCATCAATAATTAGCGCCAAACTCCGAGTTTTTTCCGGAACTCCTATGATTCCAAGCGGGGGATTGATACTTTCTCCGTCGCAGGTGAATTTTGACGGAAGGCTTTCGTTTTCGCCGAAAGCCGGGCTCGATATTTTCATAGTTTTTAATTTAATGGTCATATTTTCTTTCGGCTTATTTTTTTGACCTTGCTTTGTGGCAAAATAAAAAACCGAACTTATGACAATTAATACGGCCAGAATAATAATTAATTTCGCGCTTTTCGAAATGGGCATATTTCTTTTCCTAATCTCGTTGATTAGGAAACAATTTTTACCGGTATTT
>JAVHPA010000026.1:0-5071 GCA_036170345.1 Candidatus Moraniibacteriota bacterium | reverse complement strand
TTCATCCGGCGGGAATCGTGAAGAAGGGTGGCGTGTTTCTGGCTGCTCCCGAACGAGCCGTGGCGGATTTACTGTATTTCAATCCGCGGGCCTATTTTGACGCGGCACATCTGATTGATTGGAAAAAAGTCAAAAAAATCCAAAAAGAAATCGGTTATTTTTAATTCTCAACACTATGATTCTTCCCAACCCCAAAGACGCGGTTCACAAGGCCTGGCTCTATCGTCTGCTTATTGAACTTTATGACGATCCGCTAATTGCCAATAGTCTCTGTTTCAAGGGCGGGACCTGCGCGGCCATGCTTGGGTGGCTCGATCGCTTTTCGGTTGATTTGGATTTTGATTATGTCGGAGCAAGAAAAGATCTCAAAGCCGTTAGCCGAAGTATGGAGAAAATATTTTCGCGCCTGGGACTTGAGATAAAAGACAAAAGCCGAAAAGTTCCGCAATATTTTTTGAAATATCCGGCGCCGGAGGGCGGGAGAAATACGATCAAAATAGATGTGACATTTCCTCCGCCGAAAGCCAATATATATGGCGCGTACCGCCTCGCGGAAATAGATCGAATCGCGAGATGTCAGACGATCGAGACAATGTTTGCCAACAAGCTGGTGGCGCTCATTGATCGCTGGGAGAAAAAAGAATCCATTGCCGGACGGGATCTTTATGACATTCATTATTTTTTTCTGCAAGGTTTTTCTTATAATCGGGCGGTTATTCTTGAGAGAAGAAAAACTTCAGTTAAAACTTTCTTCAAAAAATTAGCGGAATTTGTCGAAAAGAGAGTGACGGAAAAAATCATCAATCAAGACTTGAATTTGCTCCTGTCGTCGGACAAATTTCAGAAAACAAGAAAAACAATCAAGCCGGAAACACTGATGTTTTTGAAAGATGAGATAAAAAGAATAAAATAGCCGATTGTCGGGTGTTATGATTCCCCTTTTTTCACAATTGGATTATTATACATATGCTATGGAAACAATCAAGAGCCAGCCGGCGCTATTGGCCGGCTTAAACGACGAACAAAAAGAAGCGGTCCTGACGACAGAGGGGCCGGTTTTAGTGATTGCCGGTGCCGGATCGGGGAAAACACGGCTTTTGACGCATCGCATTGCCTATTTGATCAGGGAGAAAAAGGTTTCCCCTCGCAGTATTCTGGCGGTGACTTTTACCAATAAAGCCGCGCAAGAGATGAAGGAGCGGGTAAAAGATCTTTTGGGCGGCCAACTCAATTATCAGCCTTGGATGGGAACTTTTCATCATATTTGCGTGCGGATATTGCGCGCTGAAATCGATAAAATCGGATATAAAAAGAGTTTTGTGATTTATGACGATTCTGACCAGCTGGCGCTCATGAAAAAAATAATGAAGGAAAAGGAAATCAGCCTGGAGCAGTTCAATCCCCGGGCGATGCTGGCGGTAATTTCAAAAGCCAAAGGAGAACTGCAGAGCGTCGAGGATTATATCTCCGGCGGAAGTTTTTTCGAAAGGGTTTTGGCTAAAATATACGAAGCCTATCAAAAAATTCTTCACGAAAACAACGCTCTTGATTTTGACGATATTATCCAGAAAACGGCGGAAATTTTCCAAAAGTTTCCGGAAGTTCTGGAAAAATACCAAAATTTTTTCCGCTATATCCTCGTGGATGAATATCAGGATACGAACCGTGCCCAATATGTTCTGGTGAATCTTTTGAGCCAGCGCCATCGCAATTTGTGCGTGGTGGGAGACGACTGGCAGTCCGTCTACGCTTTTCGGGGAGCGGATGTCCGCAACATTTTGAATTTTGAGCAGGATTATCCGGAGGCAAAAGTAGTGAAACTTGAACGGAATTATCGCTCAACTCAAAAAATTCTGGACGCGGCTCACGGAATTATTTCAAAAAATATCCATCGTAAAGACAAAAAACTTTGGACGGACAATGTCGGCGGCCATAACATAGTCATCTATGAAGCTCGCGATGAGCAGGAAGAGGCGCAGTTTATTGTTTCTGAAATAGAAAGACTTGTCGGAAGCGGCGATGCGGAACTTAATAATTTTGTGGTTCTTTACCGCACCAATGCCCAATCGCGTGCCATTGAAGAAGCGTTTCTCCAGGCGGCCATTCCCTATCGGGTGGTGGGAGGAGTGAAGTTTTATGAAAGGCGCGAGGTAAAAGATTTTTTGGCCTATTTGAGGTTCATTAATAATCCCAGGGACGAAATGAGTCTATCGAGAGTCATCAATCTGCCGCCCCGGGGAATCGGCGGAATAACTTTGGGAAAATGGGTCAGATTCGCCCGGGAGAATGATTTGAATCTTGTCGGCGCTTCGCGAAAAGCGGAAAAGATAAGCGGCCTCAATTCGGCCAAAATTGACGCGATTTTGAAGTTTGGAGCTCTGATGGAAAGATTGGCGGAAGAAGCCGGGCGGGTGAATCTCATTGATCTTATGGAATCGATTTTGGCAAAATCAGAATATCAAAAATTGCTGCTTTCCGAAGGCGAAGCGGGCCAGATCCGCTACGAAAACGTCCGCGAACTCTTCACGGTCGCGGAGAAATACAAAGACGAGAAAGGAGCGGAAGGCTTGTCTATGTTTCTTGAAGAAGTGGCGCTTGTTTCTTCGACGGACAATATCAATTCCGAGGCCGGCGCGGTTCATCTGATGACTCTGCACAGCGCCAAGGGGCTGGAATTCGACAATGTTTTTATGGCCGGCATGGAAGAAGGTTTGTTTCCCCATTCACGCAGTTTGCTTGACCCGAAAGAGCTGGAAGAAGAAAGGCGCCTGGCCTACGTTGGAATCACCCGGGCCAAAAAAAGAGTATATCTGCTTTGGGCGGTGTCCCGGAATATTTTCGGATCAGTCCGCATCAATATTTCTTCGCGTTTTCTGGAGGATATCCCGGAGGAGCTTGTAAGCAATTCAGAAAAATCAAAAGCTAAGCTTTTTCCTCCCGCCTCTCGCGAGAGGCGGGATTCCTCAAAGCTTAGCTTTGATAATTTCAAAGACGGACAGAGAGTTTCGCATAAAATTTTCGGAGAAGGCGTGGTGATCTCAACCAAAAAAGACATAGTCACCGTCGCTTTTATGAAAGCGGGAGTGAAAAAACTATCGGCCGAATTCGCGGAATTAAGAAAAGCATAGACGGGTTTATTTTTAAAAAAAGATCCGATCTCAAAACTAGAGAAATCGAATCTCTATATAAATTTTCGAAAATATTTCTAATATATAAACCCTTTGGCTATCCGGCTGCCGGTGGAAATTGTGCGGATGGATTTTCTGCCAAAACCGGCGTAGTTCATTTCTGAAATCGTAAAGCTGCTTCCGCTTACCGATTCCACAATAGCCACATGCCCCCAGCGGGATTCGCCGCTGACCATAATCGCTCCCGGCCGGGGGGCGCTTCCAGTGGCTTTTCCGGAGGCGCGAGCATTGGAGAGCCAGGAAATAGCGTTGCCGCCCCACGGAACATAGCGTCTTTGGGCAACATACCAGGTGCAATAGCCATACGGGAAGCGATGGCCGCCTCCGCCTCCGCTCAAACGGATCGGGGCGTAGGCCGAGGAGTAGGAAGCAGTTGAAGTTTGGCCAGCGATAGCCAGGCGGGTTGCCCCGGCAGCTGGTGCTGTCGGAGATGAAATATATCCGTCAGGCAGAATCAACTCCTGCCCCTCTCTTAACTTTTCATCGGCCGGAAGCTCGTTATAGGCCAGCACTTTTTGTTTGTCGGTGTTATATTTATTTACAATCGCCTCCAGAGAATCGCCTTTCTGGACTTTATATTTGATTCCGGTTACCGGTAAAATCGTCAATTTATCTCCCGGCTTGATAACCGAAGTCTCTGTTAGATCATTAGTCCACAAAATGGTATTGGCCGAAATGCCGTTTTTCGCGGCGATCAGTCCTACCGTGTCCCCATCTTTCACCTGATAAATTTTCATTTCCTGCCGGCCCGCGCTCGAAACTTGAGGATTATAGACAGCCAAAAGAACTTGGCTTTGAGCGGTTGGCATAGCCATAGCCATTATTTCATAATCGCCGGCAGTATTGGGATCTTCTTGGGACAAAACGGATACGTCCGCCAAATATCCAGGTCCGGAGAGAGGGGCGGTTGCCAGATTTTTCTTTTTCTCATTTTGAATAGCGAGCTTGCTCTTGAGCGGGTCCGGGTTTTGCGGCCCAAGCGCCAGGGAGCTAAAAATAGAACCTCTCGCGCCCTTGGCCGAAGAGAGGTTGATAAAAGCCACTAAAATGACACAAACAGCCACGACGATGGTTGCCGAGTGTTCTCTGAATAAGGAAAGTAATTTTTTGCCCACAAATCTTCTTTTTAAAAAAGAAGATATTTCTAGTTGAAGAGAATGGATCTTAGAAGAAACAAATCGAATGTTTTCTCCCTTTAGCACAGTTCGCAGTCCCCTCCAGAGGATCCGAAGGAAGCTTTTGAAAAAGTTACTAATAGGTTTCCCCTTTCTGTTGGATCGGAGGCTCGTGGTCGGTTCGGCGGATTGGGCTTTTTCTGAAACGATGGCCTGCTAATCCCTAATTATTAACACGAATATTAGGTTATCACAGGCAAAATATATGTCAAGACAGAGTTGCGGGGAAAAGTTAGATTAGTCTAATATGGCTTTAAATAAAGCATTTATCGGCTGCATTATAAAGTGAAATAGGAAAAACTTAATTAGTCTTCGTATAGCCCGAAAGGAGGCGGAAATTAGCGATTAGAGGCGTTTGTTTGCTATAATTACAAACACCAGACTTCAAAAAATTATGGATCTCAAAAAGCTCAAAACCCAATATTTGGAATATCTTGAGATTGAAAAGGATCGGTCGCAAAAAACGATCGAAAACTACGACCATTACCTCGCGAGATTTTTGGATTGGGCGAAAGTGAGCTCGCCGGCCGGCATTACCGACGAGTTGGTGAGAAGCTATCGCCTGCATCTCAACCGCCTTTCGGATGAAAAAGGGCATTCGCTCAAGAAGATAACCCAAAATTATCATGTCATCGCCCTTCGCAATTTTTTGAAGTACATTGCCAAGCGGGATATCAAAACTCTCTCGGCGGAAAAAGTGGAGCTGGG
>JAVHPA010000025.1:1370-5148 GCA_036170345.1 Candidatus Moraniibacteriota bacterium | reverse complement strand
GCATTTTTTGCAATCCACCATGGCATCATTAAACCCGGAAACATGCCCCGAAGCCTCCCAGAGCTTCGGATGGAGCAGGATCGGCCCGTCAATTCCGACGATGTCTTCACGAGAATGCACAAATTTTTTCCACCAAAGCCTTTTGATATTGTTTTTGAGCTCCGCACCATATGGTCCGAAGGAATAGGCGTTCGCAAACCCGCCATAAATTTCGCAAGCCGGAAAAATGAATCCCCTTCTTTTACACAAAGATACGATTTTTTCCATTAACTCAACGTTTTTCTCGGCCATATTATTAAGTTTAATTTTTAAAAACCACTCTGCCGTGGTTTCTTATTTATACTATATCAAACTCGAATCGTCAATTTTTTGGCCTAAAAATAGGCAAACTACTTCTGACCGCTCCTTAATTCAAATAAATTATGGATAACTTCGCATTGGTTCACCGCCGCTTTCAAGAAGTCCATAACTTCCCGATCTATTTTCTTATCTTCCAAAAAAACCAAAAAAGTCCTATGGCCGTTCGAGCCCGCATTTGAGGAAGAAAGGACGCAATATCCTTTTTCACTGCACAACTGGCGGTCGGCTTCCATTTCGGTTATCTCGCGATTTCCAATTTTGAATTCTTCCGCGTTCGCGCCAGTTGCCGCCTCGACCCAATATTCGGAAATTGTCTGGAATTTTTTCGTATTAATTATGCGGACCGCTATCCAGTTCTTCCCGCTGATCGTCATTGCCATCCGGAGAATCTCTTCTATATACTCTTTCATTTCTTTTTTGTTTTCCGGAGCCTTGAGTTTCTGGAGGAATGATTTGATAAGGGACATCTGCACGTTTATTTTTCCGAGATACGCAAAAGTTTCCAGAAGTTCCTTTTCTCTTTTTTGATACTCTTTTTCAAGTTTTTGAATGTCCCCTTCCCGAATTTTTACCGTTTTTTCATAAAGCCTGAATATCTCCCACGCGAGGGACACCTGAATGAAAAGCAACACTGTCTCCAGAAATTCCTCCTGCAAAAAAGAAAAACCTCTTTGAACAAGAAGAGGAGTGAAAATGATCGTAACAACCAGAATAAAAAATACAAAAAGAAAAATATTTCTAAGATTTTCGATCCGGGGGCGGCTGATAATGGCCATACGCAATTAATATTTCTTAATTAGCCTTTCAAAATGTGCCGGTGCTACTTCAGCTGAAAGCTGCCGACTATCTTATCAACCAGGCTGCACTTACTTTCCATTCCCGACGGACAGTTGCTAATTTTATTATACGCGTAAACCGATCCGTTTTTTTCAGCTATTTTCGTTCCGGCCGTGTCGCAGAAAAAAGAATTGTCTTTCTGGCATCCCTTTTCCAGTTTTTTCCATTCATCGGTTGTGAATTTTTTTATCGTGAGAACGGCCGCCGTCATATCTTCGAAATTGCGCGAGTTTGTCTTGCCTGTGGTCGGAAGAAATATCTGGAGATACTGGTCAGATATTGTATCATCAACCGAGCTTTTCACGTTTCCCGTCTTATAGAGCCATTCGCCCAGTTGCACGGGAATAATCAGGTCGAAATCAAGATTCGAGTCAGTCAGCTTCTGGCTAACGGGCTTGATCAATTTTTTCGCGCTGCTCGCCGCCGGCACGGAAGAAAAAGATTGATTTCCACCCTGCGCTGTTTGGGCGCTGATGAGCGTCAGAAGTAGCATAAAGAGAGCCGTTTCCAAGACAGCCATCAGGATAATCAGCGATAAATTAAACCTGAAATTTTTTTCTCCGCTAGTTCTTTTCGATTTTGTCAACTTAAAACTAGTCCCGGAAAATATTTTCCATTCCTCTGCCGGCTTAACCAATGCGCTTTTCGAAAGAGATTTTTTTATTTTTTTTGTTCTCCTGGCCATTTTTGTTTTTGAAAAATTAATATTTATATTCTACCATATTGCCGAATTATTGACAAGCCGATTTTAGGTTGACTTTTTCCGCAGTCCGCTTTTTCAACAAAAAGTGTCGTATGTTATGTGTCCTATTTCGCCACCTCTCCCTGATCGCCCACGCTCATATCTTCATCCAGATTTGAATCTTTTCCCGCCAAAGTTGACGTTAATTTTTCTTTAGTGAAGACATCATCAGCCGAAAAAACGGTTTTTCCCAGCAACTGAACAAAGTTTCCGACCTGGTTTTGGCTCGGGGTCACACCGATCTGAAAAATGAGTTCGCGCGGATCGGTCAATACTCCGATGCCGGCCGGCAGAGTTCCGAGATTCCAGACCAACTCATTGGCCCGATCATCAAAACTGACGTTGGCATCCGTTGGAGAAAAGACGTTTTTCCACTTCACGCCCGCGGGAAAAGCGGCCGTCACGTTCGCGTTGGTCAAGTCGTTCGATACGTTCATCAGTTTGAGATGGATCGTGAAAGTCGTTTCTTTCCCGGACTCGAGAGGAATCGGCCCGGAATTTTTGATTTCCGAGTCGTTATAATATCCCTGGGCTGACAAACCCAGCTTGGAATTCAGCTTGACCTTGACCGCGCTCGCGGAAACTGTCTTGTTTGATCCTTCCGGCGTGGAAATATCCGGGCTGTCTATTTTGGCCACCGCGTCGAAAGCAAAATTCTTATTTCCCGAATCTTTGACCGGGATAACTCCCTTTACCGGAATGGAAAAATCAATTTCTCCCCCTTCGCCCGGATTGAGCGTCTTGAGCCCCGGAATGTCCGTGGCTTTCCAGGTGATAACGCCGCTTGAGGAATCAAGGCTTCCCTTGGATTGGGACATGCTTATTTTGGCGTAATCGAGAATCGGGCTCTTAATCTCCTCGGCGATGACAACATCCCGGAGTCCGATCGTGCTGGTGTTGAGATATTTGATTTTGAAAATCAGAACGTCTCCCGCGTTTATATTGATGCTATTTTTTTTGTCGTTAACGGTTTGTTCTACTTTGATGGGAGTGGCAATGATCTTGACGCTGCCTTCCGATTCGTTATAGGCGATGAAGCTGCCGTCGCTCCCGAATTCCCCGATAGCCGCTTTGAAATTTTTCACCTCGTCATTCTGGCCGTCCACTGTTCCGTTAAACTTTATTTCTCCGCTTTGTCCCGCTCCCAACGCGCCGACATACCAAATATTATTATCCTTTGACGGGATCGGCTCCGATGAAACATATGAGAACCCGCCGGGATAATCAACTTTTATTTTCAGGTCCTGCATGGCTTCCTGGCCGCTGTTTCGGAACTTTATCGTATACGAAACCGCGTTCCCCGCGACAACGCTTTGCGGTCCGTCTGTTTCTAAAGAAAGCGGGCTCGAGGAAATGAAAACGCCGGTCTTGCTTTCCGTTTTGAACATCGAGCTGAAATTGGAAGAGCTGTATTGCAATGAAGCGTCTATATAAACCAAAAGATCCTTGGGGCCGAAAAACTTGCCCTTGAGAGTAACTTTTCCTTCGGTATGGCCGTTTATTGAGCCAATGTTGTATTTTCTCGCGTTGGGACCATCCGACTCAAAACCCAAATCTCCCTCCGGTTTGAAATTTTCGGGAAAATTTATATGCATTACCGCTTGCTGAAGACTCGCCCGATTGAGATTCTGATAATTAATGTCGAAAGAAACCAAGTCTCCGCTTTGCACCTTTTGCGGGCCGGAAATGGAAACCTTGACTTGATCTTCTGAAAAGGAAGTTTTTCTGATCGCGACGGCCGCCCATATCAAGCCGGCGATTATCGCGAAACTAACTGCCGACACGAGAGCAATTTTTTTTATTTTCTCCGAGTCGGTCGAGACCATAATTTCGTCAAAG
>JAVHPA010000025.1:0-1360 GCA_036170345.1 Candidatus Moraniibacteriota bacterium | reverse complement strand
GGAATGGCCGCCCATATTAAGCAGGAGATTATCTCCATGCTGACTGCCAAAATAAGAGCAATTTTTTTTATCTTCTTTCTTCTTTCCCTTTTTTTCTCCTCATCTTCTTTGATCCACACCGCGTTTGATTCATTTTTTTTCGCCTCAAAAGACACTGGAGAAAATGGATTTTCTCCGGCTTCATGCGGGTCGATCGCGCCAAGATCCAACGACCGCCTTTTCCCCGGATCTTCTTCGCGATGATAAAGATTTTTTTCAATATCTCGAAGGGACATCTTGCGTCTAATTATACACTAAATATTGTTTTTGCGTAAATTAGAAATTGAATATTTGAAACTGCTCTCTTATTCTCTCAAGCCCCCTCAATTCTGCTTCATCCAACTTGACTTTAAGGATATTCTTCAATGGATTTGCCAAAAAGATCCGTAGGAGCTTTATCTGATTGGAAGTTATCGACGACAAATTACTCTCACCCGCAAAACATTTTCCACAGACGATCCCGCCCCTTTCCGCGGAAAAATAATTCTTCTCGGCCGCTCTCGGCCGCTCTTCGCATTTCACGCATCTCATAACCTCCGGCCGGTTTCCCATAAAGCCAAAGAGTTGCCACCAAAATGCCTCCACAACCATATCCTCTGAATCCGCCTTATCCGCTATTTTTAAAATAAATCTCAGCAATTCGAAAATTTTTTCATTTTTCTCTTCTTCCGAGAAATTTTTCGTGAGGAATCTAAAAATTTTCAGAATCTCGCTCAATTTCTCGAGACTCATTTTTATTCTCCTGAAATTTTCAATTGTGATCGCGCTCGCGATCTGGCCGAGTCCCCGCGCTTTGGCGACATACACTTCAGACAAGGTTCCCGGCTCAAGATGCCCGGCGAGTTTCGCCGCCGGTTTCCGCACTCCTCGCCCAATAGCCTTCACCAATCCGGATTCCAAAGTATACATTATATAGATGCGGTCGAATTCGCCGACATTATAATGAGATAAAATTATGGCCGTGTATTTTTTCATAACTCAAGCATAGCAAAAAATTGCCACAAAAGAAAAACGCCGCGGAGTGGTGTGAAGCTCACACCCCGCGGCAATGAAATTTCTTCCGTAGTTATCCTCCTAAAAATACTCCTGTTCCCCGGAGCCGGATATAAATGGCCAATCCGATGACGTAAATATACGCCACCGGCATGAATATCCGCGGTAAAGCCCATTCGATAAAGGCATCGAATTCCATGTTACCTCCTTATCGGCAATGCCGGATTAGTCAGATGGAAACATGCCTACCGGCAGCAGAAGTGCCGCCGAACCCACAACGACCCAAGCCAGCCTACTGTATCTCACCGTAGGACTGATGCCTTTGGCG
>JAVHPA010000024.1:0-1155 GCA_036170345.1 Candidatus Moraniibacteriota bacterium | reverse complement strand
GTCATGCCGGAAATATTCAGAGATGGCACGAATGATGATAAAAAAGGCGTGCTCTCGATAATATCTTCGAACATTGCGATTGAAGACAGAAAAATCACTAATTTCAAGCTGGCAGAGCCGTTTTCTTGGCTGATGCAGGACTTGGAAAATATAAAAAGCCCTTGGGGCGGAAAGAGGGCATTAGAACCGCTAATTTTAGCAAAGACAAGCCTAAAAGAGGCTGTATTAGAAACAAGGCTGGGGCGGTAGGATTCGAACCTACGATGGCAGATCCAGAGTCTGCTGCCTTACCGCTTGGCTACGCCCCAATATCAATATGATTCTAGCTAAATATCGCTAAAATATCAAGCAAAAAAGCTCCATTGAAGAGCTTTTCGCGCAGAGTAAAAACTATTTATCCCCCTATGCAGAATACCAAGAGCGTAAGTTTTCCGGATAAATGCTTCTTATTCTGCTTCGGGGGATTCCGCTCCCCTGAAAAATAAACAGACACTTCGTGTTCAACTCTGGGAGCTTCATATTTTCAAATACCTTCGGATGGCCAAAAGACTGCTGATGACGCCTAGCAATGTGCCGAGAAGCAGTTGGATGAAAAAAATAATGACAAAATAAGTCGTGAAGCCGGATTGGATGACATTGACGTACGACGATCCGATGATATAGGGCGTCAGGATTTTCACCATCGGAATAAGAAGGATTATGGCGATACAGGCGGAAGCCGCGCCGTATATAATTCCCTCAAAGACAAAAGGCAGGCGGATATAATTATTTGAAGCCCCGACCAGGCGCATAATTTCTATTTCCGTGCCGTGGTTAAAAATGGTCATTCGGATCACGTTGAAAGTGATGAGAATGGCGATCAGTGAGAAAAGGATGAAAAGGAAAACGCCGGTTTTTCTGATTGTTTGGATGGTTGAATTGAAACGGTCGATGACCAATTTATATTGCTGATAATTGACGCTGGCGATGTCGTCTTTATAAGCGGAATTTTCGACCGAGTTGGCGATAACGTCGTATTTTTCCGGATCAGTGGCCTTGATATTTATGGAAGCCAGCAGAGGATTGTCCTGGACGGCCTCGATGGCCTTCAAGATTTCCGGCTTATTGGAATTGTTGGCTATGAATTCCGACAAGGCCTGGTCTTTTGAAACTATA
>JAVHPA010000023.1:0-5251 GCA_036170345.1 Candidatus Moraniibacteriota bacterium | reverse complement strand
TTCAATTTCCGTATTCATATTTCTGATTCCGATCTGGACGACGGGAATTTTCAGATCCAGGATTCGCCGCATAACGCACGCGTGTGAATACCGGCCGCCTTCGTATTCGTTCATCAAATCCGTGTGGGCATCGAATTGTAAAACAGAAAGATCTTTATATTTTTTCTCGAGCGCCCTGACTGCGCCGAGCGTAATCGAATGTTCCCCGCCCAGCATCAAGGGAATTTTATTATGCCTGACGACTTCGTCATAAATCGCTTGCTCAACTCCATCAATCGCTTCTTTGGCCGAATTGCGGTTCAAAATAATTTCGTCCAGCGTGAAAATATCCGTTGTCTTGAGGCCGGTCAAATTTTCGCCTTTTCCATCCTCAAGAAGTTCGTCAACGTAACGCGAATTTCCAATAATCGCGTACGGCCCCTCGCGCATTCCGCCCTTAAAAGACGACGTCGCGTCATAGGGCACCGGCGCCACGACAATCTTAGATTTCTTAAAATCTTGCTTATGGATCGCCCCAAAATTAAACGGCCAAGTTTCGTAAAGTTTTTTCATAATTTTTTTAATTTCTTTTTATCCAGCCTTTCCATAACCGCCTTTAGAATGATCGGCCAGGCGATCGTGGCATCGGCATAGACCTCGGCGAATTTTCCGCCTTCCCTGGGAGGCACCATTTTCCCCCAGGAAACTCCTTCGGAATATGTGCAGCCCGAGAGCCCGCCCCAGTGAACCGGTTCGGGAGAAATCCGGACGCCATAGCTGTAGCGCAAAAATTTTCCTCCCACTCCTACGCGCTTCCCGATCAGATCAAGATAACACGTCACCTGCTGGGCCCAATTGCGAGGCACGCCTCCCCCAATCGTGAAAATACCCAGTTTTTTCTGTTTTTTGATGAGTTCAGTGAAATGTTCCAGATCTGGATATTCGCTCGTCTGAAGTATCGGCTTTTTTTCCAGTTTTTGCCGGCGATTGAAAATTCCGATATCGAGAAAGAATTCTGAATCCGTGAAAGCGGGAATATATATCGGCACTTTTTTTTCATAAGCGCTTTTTACGATGGCCCGCTCCTCGCCGATCGTTTCTTCGAGATATTTCCCAACCTCATTCAAAATTTCGTTACTTGAATATACTTTTTTGTGATCAAGTTTTTTAAATACTTCAAAAACAATCAGCTCCAAGTCGTCGAGATTTTTCTCGAGCTCCAGCGTGTCATAAACCCGGTTATATCCGCATTTATAGAGCGTTTCGTCGTTCATTCCTTCGTCATACTTGAAGTGAGTCATTCCAAATCCTTCCACCATTCCGTGGGTCATAAGCGCTCCCGTGGAAACAACTGCGTTGACTATTCCGCGATCGATCATATCGCAGATAAGAAGCCCCATCTTGGCCACCGTCATTGCGCCGGACAAAGTGAGAACCACAAAACAATCCTTATCGCGCGCCATCGCTTCAAGAACATCCGCCGCCTCACCGAGACTCCTTCCGCCGAAAGCGGTTTTGGACATTGCCCGCACCAAATCATCAACTGATTTTACATTGTCGAGATCCAGTGATTCGGTCGGCTGCAAGTTATCAGAAAAACCGTCGTGCTTCAGATCCCTTTTTTCTTTATACTCCTCGTCAATTTTTTTAAATTCAGAATTTTTTTTCATCTTAATGAAAATAAAATAATATTTACATAGTTAAAGCATAATTTCTTTTTGGAAAAATATCAACAAGGTTTGACCTTGAAAAAAATCCGGGCTCTAAAACCCCACATATTGCACTTCTTCCCGAAGCTGGATGCCAAATTTGTTGCGGACTCTGTGTTTAATTAAACTAATCAAAATAACCATATCCTCGGCGGTGGCTCCGCCGGCGTTTACCAGAAAATTGCCATGATGCTGGCTCACCATCGCTCCGCCGATTTTTTTCCCGCGCAAATTCAGCATATCTATCAAATAACCTGCCGGGATAACTCCGTCTTTGACCTTGTTTCCTGTTTCTCTCTCATATTCCTCAATTATTTTTTTATTTTTCACAACCGCCTGCCTGCCGGCGAGACAGGGATTTTTGAAGAAACTGCCCGAACTTGGAAAATCAAAGGGCTGCGCTTCTTTTCTTTGTTTTATTATTTCTTTTACTCTTTTTTCGCTTTCTTTTTTTTTGCCTTTTTTAAGCCTCAAAACAGCAGAAACAATTATAAGATTAGGGTTTTTCTTGAAAATACTGTCGCGATAGGAAAATTTACATTCACGCAACTTTAAGGTTCGATCTTGAGGAATTTCCCAAAGGTTCGATCTTGAGGAATTGTCCCGATTTAATCGGGACAAGGGAAAGGTCGAACCTTGGATATCAGGTCGAACCTTGGAAAGATTTGAAATTTCCATAACTTTAACACTTTCAACCGTATCAGCCATACAGCTACCAAAGGCTCCCGCGTTTCCCCGGATCGCTCCCCCAACCGTTCCCGGGATCCCCGCCGCCCACTCGAGGCCGGTGAGGCCGGCTTTTACCGATTCACTAACAATTTTGCTTAGCAATGCTCCCGCCCCACATTCGATATTAGTATTTAGTATCTGGTATTTGGTATTTAGTATTTTGATAATTATTCCATCGAATCCCTTATCACTCACTAAGATATTACTCCCGCCACCCAAGACAAAAATCGGCAATTTTTTCTCTCGTGCGAACTCGAGCGCCTCCATAATTTCCTTTTCATCCTTCGCCTCGCAAAAAAACCTCGCCGCCCCGCCGATTTTGAGAGTTGTGTATTGAGCTAAAATAATATTTTCTTTGATTTTAATTCCCATAAAATATCATTTCTCCTATTTCCTTTTCCAAACTTATGAAGAATAAGGATCACCCTCTTAATGGCAATCTCCTGCCACTTTTTTTCATTCCCTGCTCTATTGCTTTCATATATAAAACACGAGAATGATTTGGCAACCCTGCTAAAATTTGCCTAAGAGTATCCGCTTGCATCCTCTGATCAATAATTCCCGTTTTGGCTCTCGCTTTTTCATAAGCGGCCAAAACTCTATAGCAATTCCCTCGCGCTTTAATTAAGGCATCTGACCTATCATCTTTTTTAACCAATGATCTTTCTTTTGCATTCTCTCTTTTTTTCGCCAACCTATCTTCACTGCTAGAAAAAGTCACTTGAACAGCCACAGGATCATCAATGTTTCTAAATTTGACCCAGAGATCCACTTGTTTGAATTGATCCTCATGAGGCGTTGCTAATTCCACCTCTTCAAACACATCGCTTAGATTATTTTTTAAAGCCATCGCCAAATTACCTTCAAATTTATGCCCGAAATCCTCAGTATAATTTTTAATCCCCCTATTATTTTCTATATTTATCATTAATTCGAGATTAATTTCTACTCTTTCAACTTTTCTGCCACTTCCCATACGTTTCCCGCGCCCATCGCGATCACGAGATCGTCTTTCCCGATCTTGTCGGACAGATATTCAACCGCTTCATCAATGGTCGGAATATATTCAACGTTGTGGTGATACTTTTTCGCTTTTTCCACCAAATCCTTCGAATGCACCCCGCCCTGGACTTCCCGGGCGCTGCCGTATATGTCAAGCACGATCACCCGATCCGCGTCTTCGAAACTTTGGGAAAACTCGGAAAGAAACGCCTTGGTGCGGGTAAAGGTATGGGGATGAAAAACGCACCAGATTTTTCTCTTCGGAAAAAATTCCCTGGCCGCCCGGAGCGTCGCCTTGATTTCTTCTGGATGATGGCCATAATCGTCAATCAGGATCGCGCCGTTTCTTTTCCCGATATATTCAAAACGCCGCCAAGTCCCATCGAAACTGGAAACGGCTTCCCGGACCTTGGTCAAATTCGCGTTGAACTGGTGGGCCATCGCCACCGCTCCCGCGGCGTTCAGCACATTGTGTTTTCCCGGCAGTTCCAGCTCAAAATCTCCCAATTTTTTTTCGTTGAACCAAAGCTCGAAATATTGTTTTCCATTTTTGAGGCTGTATTCCTTGATTTTGACCGTATTGTCTTTGCCAAATCCGTAGGTAATCACTTTGCATTTGGCGCTTTTGGCAATAGCGAGCGTTTCGCTATGGTCCCCGCAAACCACTAGAAAACCGTGCCGGGGAATTTTGGCCACAAAATCTTTAAAAGTTTTTTTGTATTCCTCGTAAGTTTTAAAAAAATCCGGGTGATCCCAATCGGCGCTGGTGAGAATCACGGCTTGAGGCTGATAATAATTGAGTTTCCCCTGATATTCATCGGCTTCAATGACCATGAACTCGCTCCGGCCCGCGAGAGCGGAGCTGCGCCATTGCTTGACTTGGGAACCGACTACGGCCGTCGGGTCAAAATCAGCTTTTTTCATTATTTCGGCCAGCATCGCCGTGGTGGTTGTTTTTCCATGCGTTCCGCAAACGGCGATCCCGTATTTTTGGCCGAATAAAAGACCCAGCAATTCCGGATAAGAAATCATCGGCAGATTCTTATAGCGGGCCGCCTTAAACTCTTCGTTGTTTTTTTCGTTATAAGCCGTGGAATAAACAACGAGGTCTATATCGTCTTTGATGTGATCTACGTCAAATCCTTCAAAAAACTTAACGAAGAGCCTTTTTTTGAGGATCTCATCGCTGAAAAATTTTTCGGTGGTGTCCGATCCGCCAATTTCAAAACCGCGCCGGTGGAGAATCTCGACAAGGGCCACCATTCCACTGCCTTTTATGCCGATAAAATAAATTTTTCCGCCTTGAGCGGAGGTTTTCGAAAAATCAATCATAAAAATGAAAATTTCAATCTTTTGCCAGTTTCAAAATTTCCTCCGCAACCGCCGCCGCCGCCTTCGGATTATAGAACTTTTTTATTCTTTCGCTTAATTCAAAATTCAATGCTTTGTCGTCAATAATCTGCCTGATTTTCTCAAGCAATATATTTTTCCCCAGATTGCTCTGTTCGAGGAGAATGGCCGCCCCCGCCTGCGAAAGGGCAAAAGCGTTCTGTTCCTGATGCTGGTTGGACGAACCTTCGATCGGAACCAATATCGCCGGCTTGGCGTTGGCCGCGATTTCCGTTATGACATTGGCGCCCGCCCGGCTGATCACCAAATCCGCGACCGAAAAAGCGTGGGGCAATTCTTCAAAGAGAAAAGGATAGGGATGGTATCCCTCATGGCCGGCCTTCACCCCGATTTTGGCCGCTTCCTGGACAACGGACGCGTATTCTTTTTTTCCGGTTAAGTGGATTATTTGCCACTGCTTCAGCGCCGGAACCAGAATATTA
>JAVHPA010000022.1:0-5258 GCA_036170345.1 Candidatus Moraniibacteriota bacterium | reverse complement strand
TGAGAATCGGCCGCGATCAGATAAAAATAGAAGTGCTCCATAACCTTCTCAATCAAAAA
This sequence comes from Candidatus Moraniibacteriota bacterium, assembly GCA_036170345.1. Classification (GTDB taxonomy): domain Bacteria; phylum Patescibacteriota; class Minisyncoccia; order Moranbacterales; family UBA11712; genus Fen-1326. Next base: position 5,199 of record JAVHPA010000022.1, on the reverse strand, counting down.
GAATTGAGCAAGGTCCTCATTTTCGGCCGGACCAAGCACGGAGTGGAAAAACTCTCAAAGGTTCTTATTCAAAGAGGCTTTAGTGCGGAGTCAATTCACGGCAATAAAAACCACGCCAAGCGCCAACGGGCGCTCGGCCTTTTCAAAAATGATCGGATAAAGATTTTAGTGGCCACCGACGTCGCGGCCCGCGGGATTGATATCGCGGACGTGAGCCATGTCATCAATTATGACCTGCCGGAAACGTACGACGATTATGTTCACCGCATCGGACGAACCGGACGCGGCGACAAAAAGGGCAAAGCGTTGACCTTTGTCGGATAAAAACTACTCCACCTGATAATTCGGCGATTCTTTGGTAATAGTCACGTCATGCACATGGCTTTCCTTGAGTCCCGCGTTTGAAATCTTGATGAACTTCGCTTTCTCGCGCAACTCTTTCAGATTCTTGCAACCGCAGTATCCCATTCCTGATCGCAATCCTCCAATAAGCTGATAAACACTTTGCGAGAGCGGGCCTTTGTAGGGAACACGTCCCTCAATTCCTTCCGGAACTAATTTTAAAGCTTCCACTCCGCTTTGGCCATAACGGTCCCTGGAGCCTTGCATCATCGCCCCCAACGACCCCATCCCGCGATAAAGCTTGTAATGCCGGCCTTGGTAGAGGATTGTCTCGCCCGGCGATTCATCCGTTCCGGCAAACAGGCTTCCGATCATTACCGCGTTCGCGCCGGCCGCGAGAGCTTTCGTTATATCACCCGAGTATTTCACTCCCCCGTCGGCAATGACGGGAACATTATATTTTTTTGCCACGCTGACCACGTTTTGAATGGCCGTTATTTGAGGAACACCGGCTCCGGAAACGATGCGCGTGGTGCAAATTGATCCCGGACCGATGCCGACTTTCAAAGCGTCCGCTCCGGCTTTGATGAGATCTTCCGCCGCTTCCGCGATGGCAATATTTCCCGCGATCACCGGAATATCAAAATTCTTTTTTATTTCTTTCAGCACCTTGATTACCGACTCTGTATGCCCGTGGGCGGTGTCAATCGAAATAATATCAGCGCCGGTTTGACTCAAAAGTTCAACTCGTTCCATGGTTTCGCGTCCGGTTCCGACCGCCGCCCCCACCCGCAGCCTTCCCATTTCGTCTTTCGCGGCGTGGGGATATTTTTTTCTCTTTTCAATGTCTTTGATCGTGATGAGTCCCTTCAGAATATAATTTTTGTTCACGATCGGCAATTTTTCTATCTTATATTTGTGAAGAATGCCTTTGGCTTGGTCGAGATCAGTACCGACCGAGGCGGTCACCAGATTTTTTTTGGTCATCACGTCGCGAACCAGCTTTTTCATATTCGTTTCAAAGCGAAGATCCCGGTTAGTGATAATTCCGATCAATTTTTTATTTTTATCCACTACGGGAATTCCGGAGATCCGATAATTTTCCGTGAGCCTCATCACTTCGCCGATAGTTTCATTTTGGCCGACTGTGATCGGATCAACAATCATCCCGCTTTCCGATTTTTTCACTTTCTCGACTTCGCTCGCCTGCTGGCGGGGAGTCATATTGCGGTGGATAAAACCAATCCCGCCTTCTTGCGCCAACGCAATCGCGAGAGCTGATTCCGTCACCGTATCCATCGCCGCGGAAAGTATCGGGATGTTCAGTTTTATTTCGCGCGTGAGAAGCGTCGTCACATCCGCGTCTTTCGGCATCACTTCCGATTTTTGCGGGACAAGCAGAACATCGTCAAAAGTGAGACCGGTTTCGACATTTTCTTTTGTTGGCATAAAATTTGGAAAAATTATTAAAAAATAAAGCCCCCAAAAAAGAGAACTTGTTCCTTTTTATAAATATAGTATTTTTTGGAGATTGTGTCAAAACACTTTACAATATAGGTATAGATTACTATAATTCTCGAGCTTAATGATATTCTATGAATCTACACCAAAAATCCGTTAGAAAAATCAAAGATGACAAAATCGGCGTCATTCCCACCGACACGATCTATGGTGTCGCAGCTTCGACGTGGTCAAAAAAAGCGGTTTCCCGCACTTATAAAATCCTGAAACGCAATCCCAAGAAGCCTTTTATTATTCTCATCTCATCAATTGAAGATTTAGCTTTATTTAATATAAAATTAGACAATGCAACGCGGGATATTCTTAAAAAAATCTGGCCCGGAAAAATAAGTGTGATACTCCAATGCCCGGATAAAAAATTCCAATACCTCCACCGTGGAACAAAAACTTTGGCCTTTAGAGTGCCGAAAAGGAAAAGCCTACTAAAAATACTCAAAAAAACCGGTCCCCTGATTTCCACCAGCGCCAATCCGCAAGGCTCGAAGCCCGCCGCGACCATCGCGCAAGCGAAAAAATATTTCGGGGATGGGGTTGACTTCTATATTGACGGTGGTAAAATAAAATCCTTGCCATCAACTTTGGTTGAAATAAAAGATGGCAAGATCATCATAGTAAGGACAGGAGCTGTCAAAATCCGAAAAACAATTAGTTAATTTACAATAACAAATAAATCAAAAATCTATGGAAGAAAAATGCCCAAAATGCGGTGAGCCTATGGAAAGCTGCAAGTGTGAATCAAGCGAGGAAAAATCCGGTTGCGATTGCTCTTATTGCGGCCATCCTTGCGAGCCGATGAAAAAATAGTTTCCCGCCAAAAAATCCCGCTGAGAAGCGGGATTTTTCTTTTTTGCCCTCGACAGCCCTCCGCCGCTCCCGCTTTGGCGGGTAAAGAATCCCACCAAGCACTATTTTTTGCCCCCAGAAGGAGTCGAACCTTCATCTCAGGCTTCGGAGGCCTGCGCTCTATCCATTGAACTATAGGGACATAAATATCCGTTGCCTGCCCGCCTCTGCCAAAGGCGGATAAATATGGCGGGGACGACGAGGACTTTTTTATAATTGCTAGCGAGTCCATAAGCGAAAGCTTGCTTTCATTTAGGACGAGCGACGCAATTTCAAGCGCCGCAGCGCTTATTTTTCCTTCCAATCATTACTTCTTAGTTTTTTATGATATGCAATCGCAAAGCGATGCGCTTCATTCCGGATTCGTTCGATAAGTTTCGCGTCGCTCAAAATCCGGTTATACTTCTCCCTTATTTCCTCATTTCGACCGAGATATGTCAAGAGGAATTTTGATTGAAAGATGTCCAGCTTTTTTCGAGTCGGGCCTTTGGCAACGGCAATAATGGGAATTTGCAAACCCAGATCTTCCACGATTTTCTGTGCCATATTGAGGTGTCCCTTTCCCCCGTCGAGGAGAATTAGATCCGGTTTTGGCCAATTGTTATTAAATCTTCTATACAAAACTTCTCGCATCATGGCCACGTCATCAATTCCGGATACGGTTTTTATTTTGAACTTTCGGTATTGCGATTTATCCGGATGCGCGCCAGAAAAAACTACCATCGATCCAACCGACCAGTCGCCGCCAATATTTGATATGTCATACCCTTCGATACGCACCTTTTCCCAAAGCTTAGCTTTAGGAAGCGTTCCTAAAGCTAAGCTTTGGGAAATCGTATCTTCAGAAATTAGCGCCACATCCCGAATATGTTCAAGTGCAAATATTCGATTCCGTGCTTCCGCCGCTTTTTCGAATTCGTTCTTTTTGGCAGATGTTTTCATCTGCTTTTTTAGTTCAGTAAGAAGATTTTTCTTTTTCCCCTGAAGGATCATCTCAATACTGTGAATATTTTTGAGATAATCTTTTTGAGATATCGCGCCCGACCATGGCCCCGGACATTTTCCAATTTGAAAATCAAGACAGCCTTTTTCAGTCGGCTGCTTGTTTGAATGAAACGGAAAAATTCTGCGGATTAGTTTCAGAGCGATATCCATCTGATGCTTCGACATATATGGACCATATATTTTTTTCGCCGCCACTTTTCCAAGTTCCGTTTTCCAGAGAATTATCACGCGGGGAAATTTTTCTTTCGTGACCACAAAATAGCCGAAACTCTTGTCATCTTTCGACATCACATTATATTTCGGCTGGTGTTTTTTGATCAGATTCGATTCCAAAATAAGCGCTTCCAAGACAGAGTCTGTCTCATGAATTTTGATGTCCGCGATTTGCGCGACTAAAAGCTTAGCTTTAGGAACGCTTCCTAAAGCTAAGCTTTGATCACGAAAATAACTCCCCACCCTGTCCTTCAATGAAGTAGCTTTTCCAATATAAAGAATTTTCCCTTGCTTATCCCGAAATTCGTAAACGCCTGGAGATTTAGGGAGTTTCTTTATTTTTTTTATAAATGTTTCCATTCTTTTAATTTATTATTTTCTCAGAACATCCCTCAAAAACTTCCCCGTATAACTTTCCTTGTGATATTTTACTACTTCCTCCGGCGGGCCGGTGACGACGACGCGGCCGCCAAGATCCCCACCTTCAGGACCAAGGTCGATGATCCAATCCGCCGTTTTGATGACATCCATATTGTGTTCAATCACAATAACAGTATTCCCCGCGTCCACCAAGCGATGAAGGACATTTAACAATTTTTTCACATCATCAAAATGCAGTCCGGTGGTCGGCTCGTCGAGAATATATACTGTATTTCCCGTCATGCGACGCGAAAGTTCCGACGCCAATTTGATCCTCTGCGCTTCCCCGCCGGAAAGTGTTGTCGCCGCTTGTCCGAGATTGATATATCCCAATCCCACTTCTTCAAGAACTTTCAGCGGCTCGAAAATCCGCGGGTAATTTTCAAAAAATTCTTTTCCTTCCGAAACCGTCATCGCGAGAACATCGGCGATATTTTTTCCTTTGTACTTCACTTCAAGCGTTTCCCGATTATACCTTTTCCCCCGGCAAACGTCGCAGGACAAAAACACGTCCGGCATAAACTGCATTTCCACTTTCAAAAATCCTTCGCCCCGGCAATTGTCGCACCTTCCGCCGTTCACATTGAAGGAAAACCGGCCCGGGCCGTAGCCGTGCCTTTTGGCATCTTTGGTCAGGGCAAAAAGTTCCCGGATCAGCGTGAAAAAACCCACATAAGTCGCCGGATTCGACCTCGGCGTGCGGCCAATTGGTGATTGGTCAATGTGAATCACTTTGTCGACATATTGCGTCCCGAGGATTTCTTTGTGCCGTCCCGGCCGCTCAACGCTTCGTCCGCCTACGCTAAAGCTTCGGCGGGTAAACATAATTTTCGAAGACAAACCTTTCCCCAATAT
>JAVHPA010000021.1:7860-21669 GCA_036170345.1 Candidatus Moraniibacteriota bacterium | reverse complement strand
AGTTTTGAATTTAATATTTTGGATTTTGATATTATTTAGGATTTGGTGCTTTGAAATTTGAATTTATAGATTAATTATCTTGATTTATGCCTTTCTAACGCATTCTCAACGTAGTCTTTTATTCTACTCTTAAATATCTCCCTGTCAAACCCGACGGAGCACTCGCGAATTTCGTTTGGGGCGAAGCTCTCGGGATCAAATTTCCTCAAAACTTTGATTATATCTTTTGGATCTTGTTTATCAAAAAACAATCCCTCTTTTCCTTCCCGCACGTGCTCGACGATGTCTCCTCCCCGAAAAGCGATGATTGGTTTTCCGGAAGCCATCGCCTCGATGGCTACGATTCCAAAATCTTCTTCCTGGGGAAATATAAAGGCCTTGGCGCGGGCATAAGTTCTGGCCAGGTCTTCGTCATTCAAACGTCCCAAAAACTTAATATTAGACTTAGCCATTTTCTCGAGCCGCTTGAGATCAGGGCCGCGACCCATGATCACGAGCGGCCAGCTCAGCTCGTTAAAAGCTTTGATAACGATGTCAAAGCGCTTATAGGCCATCAATCTTCCAACCATCAAAAAATAATCTTCTTTTTTATCGTCAAGATAAAATTTATTTATGTCAACGGGCGGATTTATGACGGTCGAATCTTTTTGATAGTATTTTTTGATCCGGCTGGCTACGAATTTTGAATTGGCGATATATTCATCCACCCGGTCGGCGCTTATCCGGTCCCAAAGACGGATATAATTCATGACGAAAGGAATAAATTTTTTGACTATTTTCGGAAAACCGAATTCCTGGATGTATTTCTGGCAGTCATCCCAGGCGTATCTCATCGGAGTGTGGCAATAGCAGATATGAAGCGTTTCCGGCGGAGTAATGATTCCTTTGGCGTAACTGGAGGAATCGGAAAGGACAATATCATATTTTGAAAAATCGAATTGCTCAATAGCCGGCGGCATCAGGGCCGGAAAAACGCGGTGATTGGAGCGTGAATAAGGAAATTTTTGGAGAAAGGAAGTGTAAATTCTTTTTTTCTTGAAAATGCCGTGGGTTTTTTCCTCGTCGTAAATCAAAGTATAAATGGGCGCGTACGGCCAAATTTCCATAAAGCACTCAAGCACCCTTTCGGCGCCCCCGTACTGGACCAAATAGTCGTGGACTAAAGCAATTTTCATAAGGGAATTGTAGCTTTTTTAGGGGGTTTTGGCAATAAAAAAAGATATAAATTTATATCTCTCGGGTGGGCTTAAATGAAATCATTCCAGAATTTCTTGCGCCTGTTTTCTTTTATACAAAGTTAAGCCGATGAAAAAAATTGCCGCTCCGACAAAAATTATCACCCCCGCGTATTTGATGTATTGGCTGATTTTATCGGCCGCGTACCCGAAAAACCAGCCGACCGTCACCAGAAACGCGCTCCAGACCAATCCGCCCAGCAGGGAAAACTTGGCGAATTTCGAAAGTTTCATCCGGACCGTTCCGGCCAAAACGAAAGTGACAAAGCAAAGGCCGGTCGTTGCCTTGACATAGAATATGATTTTTCCGCCTTTTCTTTTAAAAAGATCTTCCATTCTCGCGACCACCGATTCCTTGATTCTCAAGAATTTCTCGACCTTGAGAAGCAGAGGACGGCCGCCGAAGTAGCCCGCATAATATAAAATAATGTCGCCCGTGAAATCCCCCGAAACGCTCAAGAGGAAAACCATAAAAACATTGAAATAGCCGAGCGACGCCAAAAAAGCGCCCGCCATGGACGCAATCGGCCCTTCCAAGACCATTATTAAAAACATGGCCGGATATCCCCAATAGCGAAGGGAATGGATGAATTCTGGAGAGCTGGGACTAATAAGCATCGATGAAGCCTAATTAATGTTTTTTCTCTTTCTTAGGAGGACGAAAAAAGTTTTGAATAAAATCTCAATATCAAGCCACAACGACCATTTTTCAATATAAAAAATATCAAGGCGGGCTTCGTCCGTGAAACTCAAATCCGACCGGCCGGAAATCTGGGCCAGGCCCGTCACTCCGGGTTTGATGGACAGGGTCCTTCTTTGCCAGGTTTCATATTTTTCCACTTCTCTCGGCTGGTGCGGCCGGGGACCCACCAAGCTCATATCTCCCTTTATGACATTAAAAAGCTGGGGCAGCTCATCAATTGAAAACGCTTCAATGATTTTCCCGATCCGTGTTTTCCGGGGGTCATTTTTTATCTTATAGACGGGACCCTTCCGGACACTTTGCCGGCTGATGAGGTTGTTTTCCAGCTCAATCGCTTTTTCGAGATCCGGATTTTGATCGCTTGTGCAAAGATCCAGTTTCATATAGCGGAATTTCAGCAGATTGAAATTGCCCTCGTGGCCGACTCGCTCGTTTTTGAATATAATCGGCCCGCGGGAATCAAGTTTGATGGCAATGGCGGCGGCGAGCGTCAGAGGAGAAGTGATAATAATGCCAAGGGCCGATCCGATAATGTCAAAAGTTCTCTTGGCAATTTTTCCCCAGCCATCGAGTGGTGTGTTTTTTATTTCGATAATGGGTTCGTCGAAAAGCACCTTGATTTCAAAATTGGTGCTGATAGACTGGAGGATCGCCGGAATAAACTTAAATTCGATGCGATTTCTTTGGCAAAAATCACTGGCTTGGCGCAACTCCGCCATTGTTATCTCCGGATCGCAGATCAGGATTTCATCAATGCCTTTTTCTTTATGGATCAGGCGAAGTGAAGCAATGTCTATTTTATCAACTCGCGCAATAATTTTATAGCCCAATTCCGGATGATTTTTGAATTCCTGGGATGAAGTATCGCAAAAAGAGCCGGCGCCGATAAGAACAAGCCGGTGAATACCGATTTCCTTGTATATGAGAAGAAGTTTTTGAATGAAATTTATGGCAAACCGCGCCAGGGTAATAAGCGTAACAGCCATCAGCCAGGCCGTCAGAATCACAAAGCGGGAAGAAAACCATTTTCTTTGAAGGAAGATAATCAGAATGATTATGGTAATGCCGACTGTCACGGAGAATATAATTTTGAAAAATTCTCGCCAGAAAGTCCGAGTGGCTTTCAGGGAATACAATCCTTCAAAAGCGAATATCAGCACAAAAAGCGGCGCGATGGCCAGCGCCACTTTCAAATAATCATTAAAAGGAAAATCAAACAGTACCGGTTTGAGCTCAATGATGCTCGGAGTGAACCGCAGCCAATATGCCAAAATAGAAGCCGCGACGATCATCACAAAATCAACCGGGACCAGGAGCATTCCAAAAAACAGTTCGGATTTCTTCATGGAACTATGTGTTATGAGATTGTTAGCCAAAGCCTATAAGCCGGATTCTGTCTATTCGCCAGAGGCGAAAGAGATAATCATTTATCTAGCCCCGATATTGCTATTGGGATCAAGCGTCTCTCCAATGCAAAGCACTGGATACAGACTTGCACCAAGCAGGGTTTACCAAGACACGATTGTCGCCAATCGGCTCGAATCATAGCTCAAAATATAAATACTTGGAACACTGATTCGCTTTTCATCTTTCTCCGCTCAAGTTTTTGAACTCGCTTCGCATTTTTTGTCCTTACAGCACGGATCCAAAAACTTGAGCGGATAGTATAGTTTCTGTGACACTTTCCCTAAATACATCTCACAATGTATTCGGTGGGTGTTACCCACTGCTTACTTCTCTGACAGCGCGCCAGAGGGTGTCCGGACTTTCCTCCCGTCTAACTTTTGAGGGTTAAACGAGCGATTATCCAGCTTGACTAACCTAATGATGCTACTTTATTTCGAGAGTTTTGTCAATGTCAAATAAATAAAAAATAGCTTAAACAAGCTATTTTAGAACATCCGACTTTGGGCCCTGGTGGCTTCATCGAGAGCGAGATTGGCCAGCCTGTCCGCTTCCGCGTTTTTTGCTCTTGGAATATGGCTGTATGCGACATTCTTGAAATCAATGGATAAATTCCAGATCAAAAGAAAAAATTTCTGGATATTTTCTTCGTTCACCTTATATTCGTGATTAAGCTGTTTGACAACCAGTTCGCTGTCGAGATAACAATCCAGGCTCAAATTTTTTGACTTCGTTTTGCCAAAAAGCAACTTAACTTTTTGCAAGGCGAAAATCAAAGCTTTATACTCGGCTTCGTTATTGGTGGCATAACCGATAAATTCCCGATAAGTTTTTTTCTTTCCGTCAGCCTCGATCACGACACCGATTCCGGAAGGTCCGGGATTGCCCCGCGCGGCGCCGTCAGAAAAAATTTTGATCTTATTCATGTTGTTTATTTTAACTTCTTAATGTCAATAATATTCAACTCCAGTTTCTGGCTCCCGTTCCATTTATTGGATTTCAGATTATAAACCGCGGATATGGTTTCTCCCCTCGCGAGCTGCGAAAAAATATCCGCGCCTTTAAAAAATATTCCTTCGATTATTTTTTTATTATTATCAAGACCGAAAGAAAACTTGATGTGTTTTTGCCCGTTTCCGACAAGACTCATTTCTCGCACCAGCAAGTTATGGGAAAGAAAAACCGGCTCGCGATTGCCTTCTCCGAAAGGCTCCAGCTTTCGCGTCTCGGAAAAAAGATCCCAGTCTATTTTTCCGGTGGGTATTTCCGCGTCAATGGCAATGGCTTTTCCCCATCCTTCTTCATTATAAGCGTCTTTGATCAATTTCTCCAGCTTTTTTTCAAATTTAGGAAGATTTTTCGGTTTTATCTTGAGACCCATAGCCTGCGAATGTCCTCCGTATTTCTCCACCAGATCATCAAGCTGGCTAACAGCCGAAATAAGATCGAAAGCCTCGATGCTGCGTCCGGATCCCTCGATAAGATCTTTATTTTCGCGAAGAATAAAAACCGGACAATGGTATTCGTCGGCCACTTTTCCGGCCACGACGCCCAATATTCCCATCGGCCAGTGCGCGCCTTTTCGAATAATCAGCCGATAATCCTTTTCCGGTTCCAGAGTGATTTTTATCTCGCCGAGGATTTGCTGGGTTATTTTTTGTCTTTCGCTATTTTTGCTTTCCAGCTCAAGAGCCAGAATCCGGGCTTGCACAGGATCTTTTCCCAGGAGAAGATCCAGGGTGAGATCGGCATGATCCATTCGGCCGGCCGCGTTGAATCGCGGTCCGATTTGATAGCCGATATTTTCCACGCTGGGGGGATTCTTTTCATCAATATTAAGCCTGGCCGTTTTGATGATCTCCTGAATTCCCAACCGCTTGGTTTTTTGAAGAACAATGAGGCCGAATTTGGCAAATATTCTATTTTCATCGATCAAGGGCACGCAATCAGCGACCGTTCCAATAGCCACTAAGTCCAGAAGCCATTTTAAATGCGGTTCGCTTTCGGGAATTATTTTCCCCCATAAGGCTTGAGCGAACTTAAACACCACTCCCACGCCGGCCAGATCCTTGAAAGGATATTTCTGGCCGGGAAGTTTCGGATTGATCAGAATGCAATTTTGAGGAAGCGCTTTCGGAATGGAATGATGGTCAATGACAATTACTTCCATTCCTTTTTTTTGGGCGTATGCTATTTCATCTTTGTTTGATATTCCGCAATCAACCGTGATAAGAAGGCTGGCGCCGTAATCCGCTTTTATCATATCCAACGCTTTCTTATTGAGTCCGTAGCCTTCCTTATTGCGGTCCGGAATGTAGGTTTCGGCGTTTAGGCCCACTTTTTCCAAAACTTCCTTCAGAAGAACGGTGGAAGTGATCCCGTCGGCGTCATAATCCCCATAAATGGCCACTTTTTCTTTATTTTTAATCGCTTTCTCAACTCTCTCAACCGCTTCTTTCACGCCCACGAGCTCATCCGGGGAGTGCAGATCTTCGTATCTCGAATCGAGGAATTTTTGAACATCGATTTTTGAAAAAAAACCCCTTTGGACTAAGAGCTGAAGGGTGATGGAATTTAAGGAAATAGATTGTAACTCCCCGGGTATTTTGGGAGACGGCTTTAGATTCCATTTCATTATTTATCGGTTAGCTATGTCGAATAATCGCATTTGGGACACTTCAAAATTCCATCGAAACCGCGTCCCTCTTTTTTTATCGTCACTTCCATAATCAATTTTTCCTGGCAATTCGGGCAGTTTAAGTTTTTTCCTTCCAGAATTTTTGCGAGTCTTGGCGCGTCCCAGGCGTACGGATCAAAACTCAACTTGAATGATCCGCCGGCGTGAGTCAGGCCTTTTATCCTGTCTACCAGCTCATTCGGAGTCACGGATCCCTGCACGATAAAATCAACGATACCCAGTTTCTCGGCTTTTTTTCGATCCTCTTCCCGGCCCAAGTGAGAAAGAATGGCGATGGGAATTTCAGCGGTTTGAACATTTTCCCGCAACGCCTTGATAAGCTGGAAACCGTCCATTCGAGGCATGATAATGCCAGTTAGAATCACATCCGGCATTTCCTTAGTGGCCAGATCAAGTCCGTCCACGCCGTCCTTGGCGCTGATCACTTCCGCCTTCTTTTGCTTGAATATCTGGACATAAGTTTCCCGGATAACATCATCATCGTCCACGATTAATATTTTGTAATTATTGTCGGGCATATTTTTCAGTTACTTGTTAAATTTTTAATATATACTTTGGCGTCCAAAATCTGGTATTGGCTGCCATCATTATAAACCATGATGGGGTTAATATCAATTCCGGATATATCCGGATTTTCCACCGCCATATCCTGAAGAGCCAGAATGATGCTGGCGATTTCTTTCAAATTGTAGCCTTTATCCCGGCGATATCCCTTAAGAATAGGAAAAATTTGCAGTTTCCCGAGCTCTTCCTTTATTTCCGCGGCTGTCAAAGGAGGAATCAGGATCACCCGATCCTTCCAAATTTCGGTGAATGTTCCGCCCAGGCCGCAAACAATGATCGGTCCAAATGACTGGTCTCTCTTGAGGCCGATAATCAGCTCGAGGCCGGGTTTGGCCATAGGTTGGACTAACAATTTTTTTGTCCCGGTCGAATTCTCCATCTTTCGGAAGGCGGTTTTCAGTTCCCGCTCGTTTTGGATATTTAAGATAACGGCTTTTTTATCCCAGCGGTGGATAATTTTCGGATCGTCGGTTTTCAGCGCGCAAGGATATTTCAGATGCTTGAAATTGATATCTTTTTCTTCTTTAGCCGATACGGACGGTGCCAGTTTCAGGCCGTAGCTTCTGAATATTTTTTCGGTTTCGTTCCAGTAGAGCATCTCCCACTTTTGTCCGCTGGCCGACTGCAGAATGGAATTCACATTATATTTCAGCTTGATCCCTTTTGGTTCCGCGCTTACCACCGGCTTTTTTCTAGTGGAATTGAACTCAATAAGTTTTTCGATGACAGCCAGAGCCCGTTCCGGACTTTCAAAATTGGCCACGCCGTTTTGATGCAGATTTTCCATCGCTTTTTGAATTTTCACTCCGCCCATGAAACAAGTGGTCAGCACCGGAAATTTTTTCTTAAGATTAATCAAAATTTTCGCCACTTTTTCCGGATCAGTTTGGGATTGGGGCGTCAGGATAATCAAAATGGGATGAGTGGAATATTTTCGGGAAATATGCCCGAGAACCTCCGCGTATCTTTTCGGCGGGGCGTCCCCGATGACATCAATCGGATTCTCAACCGAAGCGCTTTCCGGAAGATGTTTTTTTAGCTCCTTTTTGAAATTATTTGGAAAATCGAGCAGTTTTATGGATTTGGATTTTCCGACATGATCGGCGGCCAAAACGCCGGGTCCGCCCGCGTTGGTGACAATAATCACTTCTTTTTTCCTCGGAACGGAATCGGAACTGGTGTATAGGATCAAATCTTGGAACTCGGCGATATTTTTGGCTTCTATGACGCCCAATTTCGCGAAAATCGCCGAAATAACGGCTTCATCTTGCGCCAGCGATCCGGTATGGGAAGAAATAGCCTTTTGCCCGACGTTATTTTTTCCAGCTTTCAATACAAAGACCGGCTTTTTATTGATTATTCTACTGATCGATGAAATAAATTCGGAACCGTTCTTGATATCCTCAAGATAGAGAGCCAGCGCCTGGGTATCTTTATCCTGAGCCAGATAATCCGTGATTTCAGTTTCATCAAGATCGGCTTTGTTTCCGATGGAGATTACTTTTGAAAAACCCAGCGCTAAATTTTCCGTCCAATCGAGAAGAGCCACCCCGAGCGCTCCGGATTGGGAAACGATGGCGACTTTTCCGGGTTTGAAATTCCCGGTAGTGAAGCTGGCATTGAGTTTTGTTTTAGGATTGATGAACCCAAGACAATTCGGCCCCAGAATATTCAACTTGTATTTTTCGGCGAGCTCGGCCAGTTCTTCCTCCCGTTTTCTCCCCTCCGGACCGGTTTCCTTGAAGCCCGATGAAATGACGACAAAATTGGATATTTTCGGACTAGCCTCTACTCCGTTTTTGATCGCCTCACATATAAAAGGCGCCGGAATGGCGATCAAAACCAAATCAACATTTTTTCCAATCTCGCTTAACTCGGAATAACAGGCCAAATCCCCAATCTTTTTGTGGCTGGGATTAACGCAGAAAATCCGGCCTTTCCAGCCGGCCGAGCGAATATTTCGCAAAAGGACATTTCCCATTTTGTCCTTATGGGGCGACGCGCCGACGATAGCGATGGAGCGGGGATTGAAAAAAGATTCGAGGTTTCTCATGATCCAATTATATCACAAAAGCCAAAAAAAGGCCTCTGGCAAAAAAACAGCAGCTTTCTAGTTCCAATCCCCCTGTTTTTTCAAATAAAAAAGCCGCCGATTTTTTCGGAAGCCTGGCGAAGAATCGTCCAATAAACAACCTTCTCGCTTTTTCAGCGAGAAATAATCAGGGCTTTCCGCGCTGCTTATTCCGTCACCTTGAAGACGGTCGCCCCTTCTTTGGTGGGGCTGTCCACTTTGACGGCCACTTCGTCGCCCTTCTTTCCTTTTTCCACCGGCTCGTGGTCAATCTGCATCGAGGCGATCTTCATCGCGAAATCACTTTCGCCTTTCACAACCTTTATCATGTCTCCGACTGCGAGTTTTCCAGAAAGCCGCACCACCGCCACCATCGCTTTGTCATAGTAGTGGATCACTTTTCCCACTTCTTGCTCCGCCATAGCGTTGTTGATTAAGGATTAAATATACTTTTTGGAACCTAATTATTCTTTACTCCAAAGACAGTTTTTTTATTTCGTTTTTTGTCAACAGACCCTTCGTCGTTCCCACGTATTTCACTACGCTGGCGCTGTTCACGATTCCGGCCTTAAGGGAAGTTTCGAGCGTGGCGCCTTGGAGATAGAATCCCAAAAATCCGCTGGCGAAGGCGTCGCCGGCGCCGGTGACGTCAACTGTTTTCACTTTTTTTATAGGCGAATGATATGTTTTTTTGCTGTCCGAACAATAAGCGCCTTTTGTCCCATCCGTGAGGCAAACGATTTTTGGTCCGAGTTTATGAAGTATCTTAATGAGTTGATTCACGTTGAAAGATTTTATTTTTTCGTTGAACGCTATTTCGATCGCTTCGTTTTTGTTTAAAAAAATAATTTCCGTGCTTTTCAATAATTTTTTCGAATTTTTATACCCGTCGCGAATCATGCTTGTGCTTGGAGCGACAACCAGCTTCGTTTTATTTTTCTTTGTATAAGCCAATATTTCATTCTCCTGCCGACTCCAATTTCCAGTAAATGAAGAAACGGAAAGCCATTTGCTTTTTATCTTTTTGAGTGCGCCGAGACTAATTACGCCGGAAGATTTTTTATAGAAAATAATCCGCTCGCCCGATTTTTCGTCAACGACTATCACGGAAACAGCCGCTTTGGCGGGGCCGAGCGGGAAAGCTTTCAGACCGAGCTTTTTTGTTCCTATTGATAAATTCGTGGCTACTCCGCCGGCATTTTCAACGATATCGCCCGCGCAAATTTTTTCTCCCAACTCGAATCCAAGCCACATGGGCGCCAATTTATCTTTTGGAGTTTTGAAAATTTTTCCCCGGTCAGTGATAAGGATAATGTCTTTCACGACGGAGCCGATTGAGATTAGATCGTATTTCATTTTTGTAAAATTAGGAATTATTTTATCAAACTTTTTAGTTTCATTTCCGGCAACTTTTCAATTTGCATAATTTCGCAGACGGTCGGCGCGATATTTCCCAAAACGCCTCCGGCTTCCAATTTGGTATTTTTATATTTATCGCCGGCTAAAATAAATGGCACCGGATTTTTGGTGTGAAAGGTCATCGGAAGTTTCGCCTTTTTGTCCCACATGCAATCAGCGTTTCCGTGGTCGGCAGTAACAATGAGATTACCGCCGATTTTTGATATTTCTTTATATAGTTTTCCCAGGCACCTATCAACAAATTCAACCGCTTTGACCGCGGCTTTCATGTCGCCGGTATGCCCCACCATATCAGCGTTGGCAAAATTGATTGTCGTGAAATCGTATTTACTATTTTTCAAAAATCCCAAGACTTTTTGCGTGATTTTTTCGGCGGACATTTGGGGAATTTTGGCGTAATTATCAACGATTGGCGACGGGATCATCAGGCGATCCTCACCGTCAAGCGCATCCGCGTATCCGCCGTTCAAAAAGTATGTGATATGGGCGAATTTTTCCGTCTCGGCGATATAAAGCTGGGAAAATTTTGCCAGTGCCGCAGGTAATGTCCCATTGATCGGATGTTCCTGAAAAGCGGTATGCACCGGAAGATCCGGTCCGAAATTCGTCATTGCAACAAAGTATAAATTTTTGAGCCGAGGCACAGGCAGTTTTGTCTCTTTCGATTTTTCCAGGACGAAGAGTTTCGCAAATTGCCTCGCGCGATCGGAACGAAGATTGAAAAATATTACTGAATCATTATTGTTTATTGTGACAAATCCTTTTTTCTTTCCGCCGATAAGCGCTGGTTTTATATATTCGTCGGTAAGGTTATTTTGATAATTATATCTCACGGCGTCCTTTGCCCCGCTGAATTTTTTCCCCTTGCCGGCCGCCATGAGATCATAGGCGATTTTCAACCGATCCCAATTTTTGGCGCGATCCATCGCATAAAATCGTCCGACCAGGCTCGCAATTTTTCCCACGCCGATTTGTTTGATCTTCTTATTCCAGCTTGCAAGATGCTCGAGCGCGCTTTTTGGGAACGAATCCCGGCCGTCGGTGAAAAAATGAATAAAGACATTTTTTACATTATTTCTTTTTGCAAGCAGCAAAAGGGCTTCGAGGTGGTAGGGGTTCATATGCGGACTGTCCTCATTTCCTAAAAGTCCTGCAAGATGAAGGTTTGACCCATTTTTTTTGACGTGCGAAATCGCGCCAAGAAAGGCGGAGTTGTGAAAAAAAGTTCCCGTATTGATGCTTTCGGAAATTTTTCGGGAATCCTGCTTGACAATTCTTCCCGCGCCGATGTTCATATGCCCTGTTTCTGATCCGCTGGTCTGGTTATTGTCCAGTCCGACGTCGCGGCCGGTAGCTTTCAGCTGCGAATACGGATATTTTTCCTGAAGATACGAAAAAACCGGCGTTTTGGCGATGTATATCGCGTTCGTATCATCATTTGGCCCGACTCCCCAGCCGTCGAGAATGACGAGAATTGTAGTATCTTTTTTTTTCATTTTTGAGCAAAAAAATCATTTTACCATCTTTTCTATTTCCAGCAGCCGATTATATTTCGCGGTTCTTTCTCCCCGGCACGGTGCGCCGAATTTGACGTATTCAACTCCGGCGGCGACGGCGAGGTCGGCGATGAAAGAATCTTCGGTTTCGCCGCTGCGGTGAGAAACAACGCATTTTATTTTATTTTCTTGGCATTTTTTGATAAATTCAACCGTTTCCGAAAGAGTGCCTATTTGATTCGGCTTCACAATCGCCGCGTTGCAAGCCGAAAAGGATAGAGATTTTTCCAAGCGATTGGTGTTGGTGACCAGCAGATCGTCGCCGATGACAAGGGTGCTGGTTCCCATTTTTTCGTTGATTTTTTTCCAGCCCTCGAAGTCATCTTCCGTCAAGCCGTCTTCAATCGAAAAGAGCTGGTACTTATTTTTCCATTCCTGATAAAGAGAAATCAGCCGGTCGGTTTCAAGAGAAATATTCTCCGGCTTTACTACATATTTTTGCTGCTGTTGATCATAAAAACTGGAAGAGGCGGCATCAATGCCGATCGAAACCTGTTCATCGAGGCTATAGCCGGCTTCTTTTATGGCTCTCGCTAAATAATCAAAAACTTCCGCGTTGCTTTCCAATTTCGGAGCAAACCCCCCTTCGTCGCCAATTCCTGTCGGAAGTCCGGCGTTCGCCAGGAGGCTTTTCAGTTTGTGGAAGATTTCGCTGGCCACCCGCAGTTTTTCGGAAAAACTTTTGAAATTCCGGGGGATAATCTGAAATTCCTGAATGGAGAGCCCCGAATCGGAGTGAGCGCCGCCATTTATTACATTGAAAAAAGCAGTGGGGATATTTTTGGACTTCTTAAACTTAAAAGTTTTTGCCAGATAATTAAATAATGGTTCTTGGGCTGAAGAAGCCGCCGTTCTCGCAGAGGATAAGGAGACCGCTAAAATCGCGTTTGCTCCCAGCCGGGACTTATTCGGCGTCCCGTCAAGATTGATAAGGGTCTGGTCAATTTTTTTCTGGTCATAAACATCAAAACCGACCAGTTTCTTGCTGATTTCCTTATTGATATTTTCACAGGCGTTCAAAATGCCCAAGCCGCCGTATCTTCTGTCGCCGTCCCGTTTTTCAAGCGCTTCATATGTTCCGATTGAGGCTCCGGACGGAACCGAGGCCGAAGCGAAAATTCCATCGTCGGTTTGCGCGGTTGCCAGAACGGTTGGATTTCCCCTTGAATCAAGGATCTCGAGAGCTGAAATTTTCTTTATTTTTGGCATAAAAAAGTGTTTAACTGTAAATATTATAGCATTTAAAGGCTGTTTTCCAAAGCGACGATGCCCGGCAATTTTTTCCCGCTCAAAAATTCAAGCATCGCTCCCCCGCCAGAGGAGATGAAGTCGAACTTATCCGCGCCATTTTGAGAATTGATATATTCAACTGATTCGCCGCCCCCGGCAATTTTATAAGCGTCCGAACTGATAATCGCGCCATAAATTTCCGCGGTTCCTTTCCGGTATTTTTCGTCTTCAAACTTTCCCATCGGACCGTTCCAAACCAGGAAAGATGCGGCTGAAATAGCCATTCTATATTTCTCGGTGGTTTTGGGGCCGATGTCCAGCGTTCCATCTATATAATCTTCGGGAAGGACGACGTTATTTTGAAAGGCTATTTTTTTTTCTTGCGCTTCAACGGCTACCCGTCCCCCGACCAGAACAACGTCATAGATATCAGCTAAATTTTCAATGAGAGGAAGCTTGGTCTCGATTTTCGCGCCTCCAATTACAGCTATGGAAGGCCTTTTTGGAGGATTTAGGGCTTTTGACAGTTCGCCTATTTCTTTTTCCATCCGCAAACCGGCGCAGCTGGGCTTGAAACGGGGAATTTGAGCCAATGTTGCGTGGGCGCGATGAGAAACGCCAAAGGCGTCATTGACGTATACTCCGAAATGATGGCAAAGTTTGATGGCAAAGTTTTCATCGCCTTTTTCTTCTTCCGGATAGAAGCGGACATTTTCCGCCACGGCGATCTCTCCCTCGCCCAGCAATCTTATAAGTTCGTCTCCCTTATCATTCAGCATATCCTCGATAAAAACAATTTTCCGGCCGAGAAGTTCGCCTAATTTTTCCGCCACCGGACGAAGCGAAAATTGAAGATCCACTTTTCCTTCCGGACGGCCAAGGTGAGAAAGGATGACAATTTTTGACTTGGGCTGTTTCAGGATATATTT
>JAVHPA010000021.1:2518-7760 GCA_036170345.1 Candidatus Moraniibacteriota bacterium | reverse complement strand
TTCGTATATTCGTACAAAATTCGTAATTCGTAAAGCTTCATTTACCCATCCCCAATATTCCTATAATAAGTCCGATTCCCGCCGTAATGCCGGTCAGGATCCAGGCTCGCATCGTTATTTTAGTTTCCGGCCAGCCTTTGGCTTCGAAATGATGGTGAATCGGCGTGGATAAAAAAATCTTCCGGCCAAATAATTTTTTGGATGTCAGCTGAATTATCACGGATAGAGATTCGATGACATAGACAAAGCAAATTATCGGCAAAACCAAAACTGAATGCGTAAGCATGGCAACAACGGCCAGTGTGGCTCCCAGCGAGATCGATCCCGTATCTCCCATAAAAAAGCGGGCGGGATAGATATTGAACCAAAGAAAAGCGAGGAGGGAGCCAGAGATCACGGCGCAAAAGGCCGCGAGATCGATCTTGCTTTGGGCGAAAGCGATCACCCCAAAGGCCGCGAAAGCGATCAGGAGAATTCCGCCGTTGAGCCCGTCCAGGCCGTCCGTTTCATTGGAAGAAAAGGCCGTGGCCAGCAACACAAAAACAAAAAAAGGAATATACCACCAGCCAAGCTCAAAATTGCCCATTCCCGGAATATGAATAGAATGAAAATCAAGTTTGAAATAAAACCAGAGAGCTCCCAGAATGGCGATGAGGAATAGCCACCCGAAACGGAACAGAAATCGAATTCCGCCCCCTTTATTGGAACCCCAGCCTTTCGCGCTGAAGATATCGTCAAAAGCGCCGAGAAGTGCGGCAGAAACAAGGGCAAAAAGAGGGAGCCAAGTTTGAGAACGGCTCAAAAAATCAAGCCGGGTGATTATCTTCGCTTCAAAAAAAGTAGTAAAAAAGTGCATAAAGAAAGCTAGAAAGAGAACGGTTACCCAGACCAGAGCGCCTCCCATCAAAGGCGTTCCGCTTTTATCTTTATGAAGAGCGTGATAAATGGGCGCTTTTTGGCCGTCCACGGAAGTTTCTTTGATCTTTATACCAATTTTATATTTATAGAGAAAATGAGCCAAAATCGGCGTCCAGGCCATAGCCACAACAAAAGCCAGGGTCCCCAAGATCCATATTTTTAGAACGGCCATCGCGGCCGGAATAGTTGTAATATCGGCAAAATGCATGAATTTCTCTACGAATTACGAATCAAGTACGAATATACGAATAACTTATTTGTTTGTAGAAATCACTTCCACTCATAATTATCAAAAGTCCAGTTTACCAGATTCTGCATGTCTTCCCAGCGTTTGTTGTCGTTTAAAATAACGGCGATGATCTTGTGTTTTCCCGCTGCCGGATCGGCGGCCGCCAGTAACAGAGATTTCCCGGCATTGTACGTAAAGCCCGTTTTTCCTCCCAAACAATTCGGTATTTGATCAAGAAGAAGATCGGTATTTTTGAGCTGGTGGGTATATTTCCCGTCGATTGAACCAATTTCAATTTCCGGGGTTTTCATTATTTTCCAGATGTTGTCGTAGCGCATTGAATAAGCGGCGATGCGGGCGATATCATAGGCCGATGAATAAGAGCCTTCCTCGTCAAGTCCGGATGAATTGCCGAAATGAGAATCCATCAAATTTAAGTCTTTGGCTTTTTCATTCATAAGAGCGGCAAAATCTTTTTGCGAACCGCTAATATGATTTCCGAGAGCAATGGCAGCGTCGTTGGCGCTGTCGAGAAGCATAGCCTTCATAAGATCTCCTACCGTAACTCGCTCGCCGATATGCAACCTTTCGTCCACGCAGTGGCCGGTTGTCGGACAACCAACCTTGGTTCCTTCAGCCAAAAACGGTTCTTCATCGATAGTTACGGGTTCGTCCAGATCTTTTACGTTTTCCATTACCAAAACAGCCGTCATTATTTTCGTCAGCGACGCGATAGGCATATTTTCCCTTCCATTATCGTAATGCAAAATTGTGCCGGAATCGACGTCGATGACGACTGACGATCCCGCAAAAATCTTGATATCATGATAATCTTTCTTTCTCTCAGGAATCAGTCCTGAATTTCTGAAATTGCCACTTTCCTTTTTTTGATCCGAAAGGCTTCCGGCGAGACTTTCCCCATTGAGAGGCTCTTTTTTTTCCGTTGACGCTCCCTCCACTTGGGCAACCGCCGGTGGCTGGATATTTCGGGGCGCCGCAAAGAAACCGAACAAATAATATTGGGCGGGAAGAAAAAGAATCAGGATTATATTGGCGACAATGCTCATAAATTATAACGTCTCCTTATGATCTTACTCACAGCGGCGGAATATTCTTTTCCGATTCCTGAAGATTGATATCCAGAAGCTCCGCCACTTTTTCATTTTTTGACAGTTTATCCCATTCGGGCAGATCTTTTATGCTCCCAATGCCCAAATTCTTGAGAAAACTGAAAGATATTTCATATAAATAGCCTCTTATGTCGGCGACTTCCTTTCTTTCAATGAGGCCCCTTAAAAGCAAACTTCGCAAGACATAACTGCAATTTACGCCCCGGATCGCCTCAATTTGCACGCGGGGAATGGGACCACGGTAAGCAACGATGGAAAGGGTTTCAAGAGCCGAGCGCGACAGTTCGGCGCCCAGTTCGCCGCTGACCAGTTGGTTCACAAATTCCTGATTTTCGGGACGGGTGGCCAATTGAACGGAATCTTCCTTGGATATGATCATCAGTCCCCTTTTCTCTCGTTCATAATTCCGCTCCAGCTCCCGAATCGCCGCTTCTATATCATTCTTAGGAATATTGCAGATTTTTGCAAGGCGGGAGGTTCGAATCGGCTCGCCGGAGATAAAAAGAAGGCTTTCTATGACGGATTTAAGTTTCATCAACTCCATAAAACAATACTTTAGAAATTATGTGAAAGCTTCAGATTTTAATGGCCTAATTTGATTATTTTGGCTGCTAAACTTGGATATTTTTATATCTTCGAATAATTCGTGTTGTTCGGCTGTTATTATTCTCTGCTTGATCATCTCGAGAAGGGCTAGGAAGCTGACAATTACTTCGATCTTGTCCTTGGCCGACATTTTCAGTTCTGAAAAGCTAATCTCGATTCTCTCCAGCAGCGTTTTCTGGAGCTCGCTGATCTTATCCTCAAGAGTAAGAATATCCCTCACGGCCTCCTCGGGAATTTTCTCGGGAAGGATTATCTGCTCTATGATCTTATTATAGCACTTCTTGAGATCGAATAAATTCACATTCTTGGGAGGAGAAAAAATGTTCGTAACCCCCAATAAATAATCCCTTGAATAGGCAAAATTATTTTTTCGAAGCAGCGCGCCTATTCTTTCGGAAATTTGCTTATATTCGCGGTAAAGCTTGAGCTGTTCTTCCAGATCCTTGATCTCTTTTTCCTCTTCGGGCGTCACTTCAAGGGTCGGGAGAATATTACGGGACTTGATGAGGATTATTTTTGCGGCAATGCTGATAAACTCGGAAAGATTTTCGAGAGAAATATTTTGCTCGCTCTTCACATATTCAAGATAGTCATCGGCCACTTTCGCCAAGCTCACTTCCGCAATATCAAGTTTTTGCTCCTCTATGAGACGCAGAAGCAGATCCAGCGGGCCTTCGAATTTTGATAATTTTACGTTGTACATAAATTAGCCTAGCGTTTTTTTTCAGGAAATTGCTTTAAAACGGGCGGAATCCGGCTGCTGGCCATTTTCAGGGCAAAAGGTATGCCCGTCAGCATCATGAGTCCCACAAAGATGAAAATGTAGCGGATATGGGCGAAATAAACGATCGGCGTGGCGATCGCCAGTCCCAGGATATAGGCCATGGGACGAACGCTGCGGAAAAAATCAACGATATCCACGTCTATTTGATCAATGCGCTTATAAAAATAGGAATCGCGGAGAATTTCAATAAGGCTGGCGCCGATCCGGGTGGTAAAAAGGATGGCCGCCCAAAGAAAGTATTCGCGGGAGTGAATGAAAAAAATGATCGTTGTGGAAACAGCCATTAAAAGGAGAGCGCCGATGATCATATCCTTCTCTTCATATTTTTTGTCAGCCAGGACGCCAACCGGATATTGTAGCAAAACAAAAGGGATGAGCATGATCGAAAATATTCCTCCGATCTTGGCCCAAGAAAAACCAAGGTCAAGAAGGTAAAGGGGTGTGTAGACGATCATGAGAGCATAGAAAAGCTCAAGGAGGAAAGAAATATAATATATCCGCATGACATTCTTGCGCTGAAACACTTTTTTCATCAATAAAAAAAATCCCAGATCTTCAATTTCGCAATCAGCGATTTTTTTGAGCTTCAAGCTGGCAATAAAAATAACAACGAAGAGAGCCAGGGCGGAAGCAAAAAAAACGGAACGTATCTCCCAGTGGCTGATTAAAATTCCGGCAAAAAGGGGCGCGATCAAGTACCCGGCGTTCATTATGGTCAGATAGGCGCCGCGAATTTTTCCGGTTTTTAGATCCCTGGAGCAAGCTTCGAGAAGAACATCGAGATCTATCCACATAAGGACCGTCGAAGCGATATAAATGACCAGCAGCCAGGCGCTTATCCGGTTGATCGGGAAAAATACCAGCATCAGCACAACGAAAGATTTGGCCGTCATATTCACCAAAAAAACCCTCACTTTTCCGTAGCGCTTTACCAGATGGTGCCAATTGAAAATCAAAATAAGAGCCAGTATATATCCGGCAATGAAGTAAAGTGTGATATTATCGCTCCCGAGAGCGATCTTGAAATAATCCGATTCCAGATAGAGTATCAAAGCCGAGGAAATTCCGAGAAGAAAAGAACAAAAGGATAGAATTTTCAAAAGAGGCAAGTTTAGTTTTTCTGTGTGTTTTATTTTCATTTAAAATGAAACGCGGAGAGGATCTAATTTTTATTGTCGAGCGAAGCGAGAGAAATGTCCCGCCTTGACGGGATCATTTCCGAGCAAGTGAAGACATCAAAAAGGCTAATACCCCGCGGCTTGCCGCGGAACCCGAAAGGGTCCAGGGCTTGCCCTGGGGTAATACCTATTTATTGTCAATAAGCTCTTTCACTTTCTCGACCACTTCGCCGGGAGTGATCTGCGTTTTGACATAATACGCGTTAGCTCCCAGATCAAGCGCCTTTTTCACTTCGCTATCCATGGCCGAGTTGGATAGAATAATAACCGGAGTATTTTTTGTCGCCTCATTCTCCCGAAGTTCCTTAATCGCTTCGTAGCCGTTCATGGCCGGCATCATCATATCGAGAAGTATGCAGCCAAAAAGGCCCTTCTCCGCTTCCTTGAGCCCCCATTT
>JAVHPA010000021.1:0-2418 GCA_036170345.1 Candidatus Moraniibacteriota bacterium | reverse complement strand
TGCCATAAAATAACTTCGTCTTTTACCGCTTTTCCGCTCATTACAACTTTGATTTCGAAACCCGCGTCTTGCAGTTTTTTTTCGTATATTTCAACCAACATCGGATCGTCTTCGACGATCATTATTTTAGCCATGGATTTGTCTTAATTTATTTATATTGTTATTATACATGCTAAAAAACAAAAAAACAAACCTCGAAATGCAGTAAAAATCCAAAATTCAAAAAAGTTTATAAAATTAGAATTTTGAAAATTGGGATTTGTTTAGAAATTAGAAATTAGAAATTCCGCTCCTAGCGGCCTATCCCCTTGTACTTTATCCCCAGCGCCAGTATTTTATCTTTGTCCAGGCAGTTCATCCCGTCCACAATCAAGCTGATCCCATATTCTCTAAATTTTTCCGGAGGGATTTTTTTAAATTCATTATGACCGGTGGCCAGCACTAGAGCTTCTGTTTTTTCTAATAATTCATCAATATTCTTAACCGTTGAAAGGCTCGGAACAAAGGGATCGTAAATATCCAGTTTTGCGCCGTTTTTCTTCAAAAGCTCAATAATTTCAAGTGCCGGGCTTTCCCGTAAGTCGCCCACGTCGGCTTTATAAGAAACGCCCAAAAGGCCGACAGAAGTGTCTTGAATGCTTTTTCCAGTCTCTTTTAGTATTTTTTTTAAAAGACTAATTGTGTACTCCGGCATGCCGTTATTAATCTCCCGGGCCAGCCGCAAAAACCGATGATCAAAGTTATTTTCTTTGGCTTTTTCGATGAGATAATAGGGATCGACCGGAATGCAATGGCCCCCCACGCCGCAACTAGGCCAATGAGCCATAAAAGCAAAAGGCTTGGTCGAGGCGCCGCGGATGACGTTGACCGCGTCAATTCCCATCAAGTCGAAAGATTTGGCCAACTCGTTCGCAAAAGCAATATTGATGTCGCGAAAAGAATTCTCCATAATTTTCACCGCTTCGGCTTCAAAAATGGTTTTCATCGGCATAATCTTGGCCGAAATTATGCTCTCATAAAACCGGACTGTTTTTTCGAGACCTTTTTTATCAAAGGATCCAACCACGCGCGGAATATTGGTCACGTTCCATTTCGGATCGCCCGGATTGATACGCTCGGGACAATGGGAAATATACACATCCTGGCCGACGGAAAAACCCGCTTTCTCAAAAATCGGCTTGACAATTTCCTCGCACACGCCGGGATTGATTGTTGATTCCATAATGACCAAAGAGCCTTTTTTCATGTTGTTGGCCACGGTAACGGACGCGGCGACTACAAACGATAAATCCGGAAAATGTTTTTTATCCACCGGCGTCGGCACGGCAATGATGAAAATATCGCAGTCTTTCATTTGAGACGCGTCGCGGATGACATTGATTTTCGCTTTCGGGAGCAGCTCGTCGAGATATTTTTCGTCAACGATATTTTCTCCCTTTTCGATCCGGGCAAGCTTGCTTTCGTCCTTGTCAAACCCATAGACTTCGTAGCCTTTCACCGAACACAAAACCGCCAGCGGAAAGCCGACATATCCCAGGCCGATGACGCAGACTTTTTCCATATTTTTTTGCATGAATTCCATTCAATTATTACTAAAAAATCGTACCATAATCGGCACGAAAAGACAACTATAATAAACCCGCCGACGCTACGCTTTGGCGGGCAAGCCGGCTTAATCTAAGTTACGGGTAGTTCTAGAATAAACCTGCTGCCTTTCCCTTTACCAAGAGATTCGGCCCAGATTTTGCCCTGATGGGCCTCGGTTACTTTCTTGGCGATGAACATTCCGAGGCCCGTTCCGTCGGTGTGATAGTGGCTGATTTCTTTTCCGCGCACAAATTTGCTGAAAATATTCTCAATATCCTCTTTCTCCATCCCGATTCCGGTATCGGAAACAACCACCCGAACAATATTTTTCTGTTCCATTGTTTTGTGATCAAAGAAACTTCCATTTTCCACCCGGACAGTGACGCCGCCCTTTTGCGTATATTTGATCGCGTTGTCAACCATATTAGAAATAACTTCTTTGATTTTGGTAATGTCAATTTTGATTTTCGCAGATTTTTTCTCCGGCTTTTTCCATTCGAGATATAGTCCCTTGTTTTTTGCCGAAAGATCCAGCGTGTTCACCGCTTCGGTAACGAGATCCTCAATTTGCGCCTCCTGAAAATCAAATTCCATCCGCCCGGATTCAATGCGGGAAATATTCAAAAGATCCTCAACCAGCTGCACCAGCCTTTCATTGGAAATATATACCTTCTCCAGCGCGTTTTTTTGCGCTTCCGGCAGTGGGCCATAGGTTCCCTCCAAAAGAAGCGACACAAAGCCCTTGATGGCGGTGAGCGGCGTCCGCAATTGATGGGAAGCAATGGAAATAAACTCTGATTTAGCCTTATCAAGCTGGTGAAGTTTGTCATT
>JAVHPA010000020.1:0-5357 GCA_036170345.1 Candidatus Moraniibacteriota bacterium | reverse complement strand
TCTTTCCTAATCAACGAGATTAGGAAATGATTTTCAAACAATTCCCGATCATCTCCTTTAATATCTTCTTACCCAATCCAACCGACGCTTTTTTTCGCGGGTCGTAGCCGTAAAATCGGAAGCAATCGTCTGAAGCCGGAATTTTCCGGCGCCGGCTGATTTTTTCTTCTTCCGGATGACAGGCCCAAAAAACGGAGGTTTCGTATTCTTCAGCGTGATGTACTTCAACGCTAAGTTTATCCCAGGGATTCAGGAGATGCGCGCTCTTTTCTTTTTTTGAGACTTTTGAAAGCACTTCAACATGTTTTGATCCGGCGTGTCCGGCTACCATAAATATCTTTTTAAATCCTTGAGCTTTCAGATTTTCAATCAAGCTGGTGACAATTTTTTCGAGCAGTGACGGATCAACATAATATAGACTGCCGGGCAATTTTTTTCCCAAATGCCGATCCATGCCAAATAATTTTTTGCCGCGTATGATTCCAGATTTATCCGTTCCAAGATATATCGGCGGAAGGATATAGCCCGGAATTTTTTTCGCAAGCATTTCACATAATTTCACCGCAATCAGATAGTCTGTCTCGATCGGCAAGTGGTTCCCGTGCCATTCCAAAGTACCCATCGGCAAATACGCAATCCCCTTTTTTGACATTTTTTCAAAATCTTTTAAGTATGTGGTCATATTTTTTACATATTTATACCTAAAATCTATCATTTCTAAACGGAAAAATCAATTTTAAGGGGTCAGACACTTAGCCTGACTCCTTGATTCTGCAGTTACCTCCATGCTCGGAAAACCCCCGAACAATCATAACAGATCCTTTCCACGTACCTGCGGAAAAATAACCACCAGCAAAAAACTATTTTTCTGCCCCGATGGGTATCCGCACTCCAGCAATGGGGACACCTCTTCCCAAAAAAAAGCCACGTCATAGGATTTGCCTCCTCCCGGATTAGCATTACCCCAAGTTGCATGTTTGAAAAATGCAGTATAATAAATCTACCATTTCCTTGTGAAAAAATCAAAGATATGAAAGAAAAACAGTTTTTTTGTGCTATAATATTATTATAAGCATTAATATAACCCCGTTAAATCCTCGCTTCGCGATGTCTGGCAAAGCCAGAATTTAACTGGATAAAAATCTATGAAAGGTTATGTTGGAAACATAGAAGACGCAACCAAAGAGAACAACAATTTTCGAAAAGTTCTCTACACGGCCAAGTTCAGCCAGTTGGTCGTGATGAGCTTGAAGCCCGAAGAAGAAATTGGGGAAGAAACGCACACGCTCGACCAGTTCATCCGGATTGAGTCCGGAAAAGGAAAAGCCGTGTTGGACGGCGTCGAACACCAAATCGCGGATAATTTCGCGATTGTCGTCCCGGCCGGAACCAAACATAATTTCATCAACACATCTCCGGACGCGCCGATGAAACTTTATACGATCTATTCCCCGCCCGAACACCGCGATGGAGTTGTTCACGCCACAAAAGAAGACGCGATGAACGACAAGACGGACGAATTTGACGGGAAAACAACAGAGTAATCCTGCAAAAAAATTTAGTCGAAAAAAGAGCCTGCCGAACGGGTTCTTTTTTTCGAAATTTATATAAAAAATAATCTTCTCCCGTTTCCTAATCAACGAGATTAGGAAAAATCATTTTCCCCTCTCCTATTTGCCAGTTGCCCGCAGGCGGCTTCGATGTCGGTCCCGAAGCGGTATCTTTGGGTGGTGAATATTCCTGCCGCCTCGAGTATCGCTTTGAATTTCTTGATTTTTTCCGCGGGCGTTGGTTCAAATTTTCCGTTCGGGTTGTAGGCAATGAGATTCACCATATACAAGGGATATTTCAGCAGTTTCGCCAATTCTTTGGCCCGTTCTTCGGAGTCATTCACGCCTTTTAGCATTACATATTCAAACATCACTTTGCGGTTGGTCTTTTCGATATACTCATTAACTGTTTTTAATATTTTTGAGAGCGGATATTTTTTGTTTACCGGCATCAGCTCCCCCCGCAGTTTGTCCCGCGACGCGTGAAGCGATATTGCGAGATTTATTTGCGGAAATTCTTCGGCTAGTTTTTCAATTCCTTCCGTGATGCCAGCGGTTGAAATGGAAATTTTTCTCGCTCCGATGCCAAACCCTTCCTGATCATCATTAATAACCCGGATCGCTTTTTTCACATTTTCCCAGTTAAGAAAAGGCTCTCCCATTCCCATAAAAACAATGTTTGTCACTTTTTCCGCTTGCTTTTTGAGATGCCTCGCGAAAAACAAAACTTGTTCCACGATCTCCGGCGCGGTGAGATTTCTTTGGAAACCCATTTCTCCGGTCACGCAGAATAAACAGCCCAAGGAACATCCGACTTGGGAAGAAACGCAAACTGTGTTGCGCCGGTCCGTGTGCTTCATAAGCACCGCTTCGATAGAAAGACCGTCCTGAAGCTTGATGCAGGCCTTAACGCTTTTTTTATCCTTTGAAAACAATACTTCCGCGTCGATCCCGAGCGGAACTTCTTGCTGGAGTTTTTCACGGATATTTTTCGGGAGCACGGTGGTCTCGTTCCAATCCGTGACTAGATCCTTAAAGATCGCTTTTTTCGCCTGTTTCCACCGATAAGCCGGCTCGGTTTTCATTATTTCCTCGAGTTTTTCAAAATTCATAATTTATTGATTCAGTTTCCCGCTCGCCACCTCATTTCAAGGTGATGATGACAATTTCAGGCGCCGTGCCGGTGCGCATGGCCGGTACTGAAGTGCCGACCCCGCTCGAAGTATACACCGAAAAATCTCCCTTTTGGTGCAAGCCGTAGTGGTTGCCGCGGCTGATAATTTTGGTTATGATTCCGTAAGGAAAAATTTGGCCGCGATGGGTGTGTCCGGACAACTGCAGTTTGATCCCGGCGCGCTTGGCTTGTTTCACCTGAAAGGGAGAGTGATAAAGAAGGATCGACGGCCCTTCGGGATCAAAACCGGGAATTGATTTGATGATCTTGCCCACGGACTTTCTCACGAAGCGGTCGGGATAGTTTATGCCGATAATCTGCAAACCATCAACCAAAACCATATCATCATGAAAAGTTTTTATTTTCGTTTCCTTGAGAATTCGATACACTTTCTCCAAACCCAGGTAATTTTCGTGATTGCCGGTGACGAAAAAGATGCCCTTGGGCGCTTCAATTAAATTGATCATCGGCGCCACGTATTCGAAACCGTTTTCTATGCCGTCAAACAGATCTCCGGTGATAAAAACAGCCTCCGGGTGCCAATTGTTCATTTCCCGCACCAGCTTGCCGAAAAATTTCTTCCCGAAAATATGGCCCAGATGGACGTCGGAAATATGCACCACCTTTTTATTTTTCCACTGCGATGGCAGATTTTTTATCTCCACGGTGATATTTTTCGTCCGCGGCTTTTGGGCGTTGAAAACTCCGTAGGCCGAATAAGCGAAAGAAAATATCAAGGCCAGTACTCCCAGCCAGCCAAGGTTCGGCGGCCAGCCGACAAATCTGCCCAGGGCAAAAACAGCCCAGACGGCCAAAAAAGAAGTTACGATCGTGGTGACCAATCCCAGCCAGAGTCCGGCGAAGAAATACAAGGAGCGGACGAAGAAATTCTCCCAGTAATGCGTAAAGACCGAAACAAAAATAAAGCTCAAGGGCAGGCAAATGAGGAGAATTATCAAGTTCAGTTTTATCCTCGGCGAACTGATCCCGAAGAATTTCAATAAAGAAAAGTAGACAAAAACATGGGACAAAAAAGCTACTCCCAGCACCAAACAAACAAATAAAACAAATAAAGTTGTTCTCTTAGTCATAAAAGCCTGTCATCCCAGACTATCCCCCGCGCGGATTAATAGTTTTCTTCTTATATTTTAGATGATTTTAGGAATTTTAGGAAGCACCCGTATAAATAAAAAGTTTAAAGTCCCATCGTCCCCATCAAAAAGAGGCTTTAAGCAAGCCTCCGAATAGTTGGCGGACCCGACCGGATTCGAACCGGCGATCTTCTCCGTGACAGGGAGACGTGATAACCGCTACACTACGGGTCCAATATTCAATTTTTGTACCGGGGGAGAGACTCGAACTCTCGACCTCGGGCTTATGAGTCCCGCGCTCTAACCAGCTGAGCTACCCCGGCATTGATATAAGCTTATCAAAACTACAGAAAAAATAAAAGCACCAGCGGAGTGCCTTCTATAATTTCCTGCGGACGTTTGTTGCGGGGGTGGGATTTGAACCCACGACCTGGTGGTTATGAGCCACCCGAGCTACCGGACTGCTCTACCCCGCTGTGAAACATAATGAAATATATAGCAAATTTTGAGACTTGTCAATGATCACTTTGATTAAAATAATAATGCTTTACAAGTAGCTAATAATTGCATATTATCTTATTAGGAGGCATCAACTTCGCGGGAGAAAATCCCCGCAAAAAATATTCAGTGAAATCCGGTTTGGATTCGGAAAAAAATAATTTCCGAAGTTTTGTATTAAGTAAAAAATATTAACGAAAAATAAAAGCTGTTATGCCCAGAAATAATCCTTCCAATTGCTTTATTCTTCTTCCGGGGTTTTCTCCGGATAATTTTCCCGTGCTGGAGCTGAAAAAAATGCTTGAGGCCAGAGGCCACGCGGCTATCGCTTCCAGTTTCTACGGAACCGAAATTATAAGAGATCTTTCACATATCACAATGGAAGATTGCCTCCGGAACCTGTCTCAAACGATTCGGGAAGCCAAAAAGAACCATGATCGCGTCTTTGGAATTGGCATCAGCCTCGGAGCCGCCCTCCTGCTGGAGCACGCGAAGAAAGAAAAAAATTTGGACGGGATCGTGAGCATCGGCACCCCTTTCAGGCTGAAACATCAAAAATTGATCCGGCTGGGACAAGTGCCCGTGCCCTTGGTCAAGCCTTTCTGGAGAGTGGCGGGAAAATTCAAGAGATGGAGATTGCCGCCCATCGCCGCCGCGAAAGTCGTCCTGAATTTCTTGCGGAGAGAATTCACTTCCAACCTTGAGAGCATCACCGTCCCAACTCTTTTTTTTCACAGCAAGAGAGACGGCGTAACCGACTATCGCGTCGTGCAGGAATTTTCCGACCGGATGGCAAGCCCCAAAAAGAAAATTATTTTTTTTGACAACGAAGGACATGTCATCAATGGCCACTCGGAAAAAGTACTGGAACATATTTTCGATTTTCTGGAATTGTCCGGCTAGCGCCGCCAAAATGTGGTATAATCGTTTAAAGGAACTAATAAAATAATCTTCAAAAAAATGGCTAAAAAGAAAAAAGTTGCCAAGAAAAAAGTAGCAAAAAAGAAAAGCTGTTGTTGTTGCTCTAAATAAGCTATTTTGCAC
>JAVHPA010000019.1:0-5405 GCA_036170345.1 Candidatus Moraniibacteriota bacterium | reverse complement strand
TTTTGGCTCCGGCCCATTTTCTGCCAATAGCCACGGCTGCGATTGAGTGCTTTTTCCGGATCGCTAATTTCTTCTATTCTTTCATAGCCCACTTTGGCAAGCCATAGCTTGATAGGTTCGGCTTTGGGACTAGGAACCGATTGGATAAGCCGAAACAATGTTTCCACATCAGTAACATCAGTTTCTCTCATTTTTTCGTCTTGAGCCAGCATTTTCAACTGGTCACATTTTGTGACCACTTCACTTCCTTCGTTTTTTAAGCGGTTTTTTAGCGTTGTCCAATATGTTTTTGCTTTTTTATAATCTGCTTGATCAGTTAGGACGGCGATAATATCGATCACTGAAAAATACCATTTTTCTTTTTTCCCATCCCAATGCCGGCGGATTTTTTTGCCCTCAAAAATGGCGATTCGTTTTTCTTTTTTCATAACAATATTCTTAATGCTTTTTATTTTTACCCCAACATTCAATGTTGAGGCGAGTCATTCGGTTTTTCCTCTCTGCCTATTTACCTCATAAAGCACAATGGATGTTGCCGAGGAGACATTAAGTGAACTGGCAGAGCCTTGCATGGGAATTTTGACCATCACGTCGCAAAGCTCTTTGTAGGCAACACTTAATCCCAGGGTTTCGTTTCCAACAAGAAGAATAGTTGGTTTGATAAAATCATGATTATTAATGTTAACACTTCCCTTTTCGTCAGTACCAACGATTTGTAAGTCAGAAAATTGTTTTCGCATTTCTTCAATCCATGACAAAAGCTCTTTGTGAGACGGCAATCGAACGATAGGCATGGAAAAAAGAGAGCCGGTAGAAGCGCTTATTGTTTCTTGATCATAGACATCAACTGCATGCCCTGTAATTATTAGACCGTTTACTCCGAAAGCATCGCAGGAACGTATTAAAGTTCCCAGATTTCCCGGGCTGGCTGGCCTATCAAAAACAACACAAAGAAATTTTTCATCAATTATTATCTTATCCAAATCATCTTCTGTAATTTCAGCTATGGCCAAAAGCTCCGATGTTTCATCTTTCGTGCTCAGCTTTTCCATAAGCGCCATCGGCAATTCATAGTGAATGGCGGCTTTCGATTTTTTCAAAATGTCCGATGCCCAGCCGGATAGATTTTTCTCGGGAGAATAGACAAAAGAATTTATTTTCCACCCGTATTTCACAGCGTTATTGATATTTCGGACACCTTCAAAGAAAAACTCTCCAAGCTTGTTTCTTTTGTCTCTGCTTCTTCTCAATTTTTCGATATTCTGAAAAATATCATTTTCAGAATAAATCTTTATTAGTTTAGGCATAATCATAGTATGTCTTTTCTAAGTTCACCAAGGATCAGTCTTAGCGAAACGCTATATTCGCCAATATGAAAAAGTTTAGTTTCCCTTATTCCTCATTGTCGCGGATAATGCTCGGGAAAAAGATCCTTTATTCTTTTCTTTCGACAAGTCATCCGACGTTCCTGGTGACTTTTTTTCGTCCGCGACACTGGCCGCCAATCCGGAGGGAATTCTGCCGCCGGTTGTCAGAACTGTTCGTGGAATAGAAAACGTGGTTCGCGCCGCGTTTAAATTTGTCGATTGATTCGCGGCCGATATCCCATTCGCGCTTGGATCATTTTTTGCCGCATCGTTCTTCGGAAAAATATACCTTCTCGAATCGCCCTTGAATATCTCACTGGCGATAATAGAACCTTCTTTGCGGCTGATAGTCCTTCCCTTGCCTGTCATATACTTTCCAAACATTTCTTTCACGTTATTTTTCGTCACTCCTCCCTTTCCCGCGTTCTGAAGATCTCTGAAAAATTCCGCCCGCTCTCCTGGTTTATCGAGCATGCTGGCGATTTTCGGATTGGCAAGCAGTTTTTTCATGACCGGGCTGTTCTGGTATCTCCGCCAGGCCAAGCTTTTCCCGGAATACATATTTAATTTTGCCATATTTTTCTGACTAAATATTATTTTCTATGTTATATCAAACTTCTTTTTATGCCCGATAGCTACGGATGAAAGAAAAAAGCCACTCCCATAATGGCATAAGCCGCCAAAAGCTGCAGCCCTTCCAGCCAGTTGCTTTCTCCGTCTTCAGTGATGAGATTAGCGATCAGGACGGAAAGGATAATTGCCACCAACTCGAAAATATTAAAAATCAAGCTCATGGGACGCGCAAACAGCAAACTGATAAGAACGAGGACTGGCGCGACAAACATTGCTATCTGCGTCGCTGATCCAATGGAAATCTGGAGCGCCAGATCCATTTTATTCTTAAGCGCCATCGTGATGGCGGAAGTGTGCTCCGCCGCGTTACCAATAATCGCCACAAAAATCACACCAATAAAGAGCTCCGTCCAGCCGAAAGCTTTTACGATCGGTTCAATCGACCCGACTAGCATTTCACTCATCCAAGCCACAGCCACGGTCGCTACGACGAGAACAATTATGCTTTTTGTAATACTCCAATTGCCTTCGTTTTTTCCCACTTCTTCGGTATAGAGATGCTTATGGGTGAAGAGAACGAACAGCAAACTGGCCCCGTAAACCAGGATCATAAGAATGGAAACAAATATACTTAGTTTTTTAATGACCTGCTCTCCGACTTCGGGCGCTGTCTGGTGAAAAATAGCCGGCATAACCAAAGCGATGACAGCCAAAAGTAGGGTTGCGCCGCTCGCCATTGCCGCGGTCTTATTGAATTTTTGTTTTTTATATTTGAAACCTCCGGCAAAAATGGCCATCCCCAGAACCAAAAGCAAGTTTCCAATTATGGAACCGGTAATCGAAGCCTTGATAACCTCGATGAGCCCGGCGCGCAAAGCAAAAATGGCGATGATAAACTCAGTGGCGTTCCCAAAAGTGGCGTTAAGAAATCCTCCCAAAGCCGAACCGGTATGCACTGACAATTCTTCAGTCGCCTCACCGATAAATTTCGCCAGCGGCACAATCGCGAGAGCCGAAAGAAAGAAAACCCAGATCGGCGGCAGGTGCAATAGTTCGCCAGCCACGGCAACGGGGATAAAAACCAGCATTCCGGCAAAAATTTTGTTGAGCATAATATTTTTTTTATTATTGCTTTCGGTTAAAAAAGTATATTAAGAAGTAAATCTAAAAATACCACTTTGTTATCAATTTTATTATACCACTTACCATATAAAACAAAAATAACTTTTCGCAAGCGCCGAAAAATAATCTGGAGTCTACTCAATCACAATATTTTTCTCGAGTTTATTCTCTTTATGCACCCTGATGCCCAGCGCCGCCACGGCTCCCACGAGAAGAAAAGCGGAAGCCACCGCGAAGACTGTTCCATAAGCCGCGACTTGGGCTTTGAGAATGATCAGCCCCGTAAATTGTTCCATATTCAAAGTATTTTTGATATTCACAAAACTGTTCCGGGCAACACTCAAAACATTTGAGTTCGTGGCATTATTGAGAATAGTCGCGAAGATCGCGATCCCAAAAGCCCCGGCAATATTTCTGACCAACGCCAAGACAGAGGAAGCGATGCCTATCTCCTCGGTGGGAACGATTGAGGCGATGATATTCGTGCGCTGCGCCATTCCAAAACCGATCCCGAAGGCCATGATCGAAAGCGGAATAATGATGCTCAAGGCGCCGGAACGCGGATCTAAAAAGGAAAAAAGAAAAAGTCCAACCGCGGCGACAAGAGTGCTGACAGCAATGACATATCGAGGCTGAACTTTTCCCGTCAGGCTTCCCCCCAGAGGTGCCGCCAAGACTATCATAAAAGCCATCGGCATAAACAAATATCCGGTCTGCGTGGCGTCATAGCCTAAAAAAGTTTGGGCAAAAATGGGAATCAGGAACACCCCTCCTATCATCCCCATAAATACGATGAAATTATTGGCCAACGTGTTCACAAAAGCTCCGATTTTGAAAAACTTCAGATCAACAATGGGCTCGCTATGATTTTTTTCAATCCGGATGAATATATAGCCGAAAATGAGAATAGCCGCGTAAGAAAAAAAGCTATTGAGAGAAAGCCATCCCCATTCCAATCCTTTGTCGAGAACCAAAACCAGCGCCGAAAGAGCCATTCCTAAAGTGATCGCGCCCCACCAGTCAAATTTCACGGTCTTTTTTTCAGAAACAGATTCCTGGATAAAGGCCAAAGCCATGAAAAGGCCGATTATGCCTACGGGCAAATTGACCAAAAAAACGCTGCGCCAGCCGAAGTTATCAATACGCGGCCCGCCGATAAGCGGCCCGAAAACGGATGCCGCCGCGAAAGAGGCCGACCATACGCCAAGAGCCTGGGCTCGTTCTTTTCCTTCTTTGAACGTGACGGCAATAATCGCCATCGCTGTCGGATAATCCGCCGATACCGCGATTGCCTGAACAACTCTAAAGACAATCATCGAGCTGAAATTCCAAGCGAGACCGGCTAGGACGGAACCGAAAATGAATATAGAAAAGCCGAAAATATAGATCTTTTTTCTCCCGATCGTGTCGCCCAGTTTCCCCCAAATAGGGACAAAGATCGCGTTCGCCAGGATATAGGCGGTGGCAATCCATCCGGCGGATGAAACCGTGATGTTGAATTCGCCGATTATTTTCGGCAGAGCCAAATTGACGATCGTCTGATCCAGCCGCCCGAGAAATGTTCCCACGATGACCGTCAGCATGATCAGCCAGCGGAAATTATCAGGATTATTTTTTGCTCTTTTTAGTCTTTTGAGCATATTGGCTAGTCCTTATAGATCCAAGCTTTGGCCGACATGCCGTTTTTGATTTCCGGATAAGCGGAAACATTGAAGCGTATTTTTACGTCGAATTCCTGTTGCTCGCGGGCGCTGGAAATATTAAAGACCACGTCTCCGCTTCTGGCCGTGGGACTGATCTCATCAACGACCCCCGAATATTCTTTTGATCCAAAAGCGTCCACCGTAAAAACGGCCTTCTGTCCGATCTGAATATCACTCAATCCTTTGTTCTCTTCCACTTTCGCGACAACCCGAAGTTCTCCAGAATTTATCATGCTCGCGACCGCCTCTCCGGGAGCGAAATTTTTTCCGATATCGTTTTTGACGGAAATAATCACCCCTTGATCCTTGGCCTTTATGACATCATTTCCAACTTGGGCAATCGGTTCGTTCGCTTGGACATTGTCACCGGCACCGACGAATAATTTTTGCAAAGTTCCCCCGATGCGCGAAGACAGATCCGTAGCCGGAGCTTCCAAAGCTGACTTTTCGACATACACCCGGCTATTGGATAAGGAAAGATAAAAAAGAGCCACCGCCCCAGCGACCAAAAAAGCCAAGAGGGCAAGGAGCATCAGCCTATTCCTGCCGGAACCATTTTTGTCTACCTGTTTTTCGTTATTATTATTTTCCATATTGATAGGTTGAAGAATTATTTATTCAGTTCAAAAATATTGTCCCC
>JAVHPA010000018.1:0-1188 GCA_036170345.1 Candidatus Moraniibacteriota bacterium | reverse complement strand
AGTTTTGAATTTAATATTTTGGATTTTGATATTATTTAGGATTTGATGCTTTGAATTTTGAATTTTACCCTCCAAATCTCCTCATTAGAACTCTACCACAGCCACAGATAAATTATCAACACTTTCTCTTTGTTGCCAACTTGCATTTATGGTATAATTGAGCCGTATGAACCCCGTTAGAAATACAGGGATATTTGGCTATTATTAATTCTAACGGGAAAGTTTAATGTGTGCATTTATGATGAGAAAAAATAATTTTTCTAACGGGGTGAAAAAAGTGAATAAGACAAAATTTCTCGCGACCGTCATCGCCGGCCTTGCTGTATTTGCGATGACGTATTTTGCCATGGCCCAGAATCAAAGCGACAACAATATTTTCCTTGATTCCGATCAGGACGGGCTGACCAATCAGGAAGAAAAAGCTTTGGGAACGGATCCGTATAATCCTGATACCGACGGCGACGGATATTCCGACGGAGCGGAAGTCCGAAGCGGATATGACCCTCTGAAACCGGCTCCCGGAGACCGATTTTTCTCCGCAGCCGCGGCTTCCAATCAAAGTAAAGTCAGCGTGGCGCAACCCAACGCTGTAAGTAACACTGACACTTCTTTAGTAACTGACGGAACGGATCCATCTGCTCTTCTGAACCAAACAGGCCAGCCGACAGCTAATCTCTCGGATACTTCTTCCCTGCCGGACAGTGTGCTTAACGACCTTTCTTCTGATCCGAACAATCCCAATCTGACTAACGAAATGATAGGCAATCTTTTAAAGCAGACTGTTGATAAAACCCAAGGCTCGACGGATGCGACCGTCAGCCCGACTTTTTCGCAGGACGATCTGAACCAAATCGTTCAATCTTCCCTCGCGAGCGCCAATGTCCAAAAACCAATGCCCGAAATCAGCGACAGCGAGATAAAAATCCTCCCGCCGGTGGATGACAAAAAGTTGAGCGCGGATGAAATCAAAGCGGCGCAAAAAAAAGAAATAGAAACATATTTGTCGTCGCTGGCTTTTGTTTTCGCTCAAAGCTCTCCTTTCCCGCTCGACAATCCCGGCAATCTTTCGTCCAGTTTGGGCAAGGAGTCGGACAATCTTTTGAGCGCTCTTTCCACCGGAGACCAGAAAAAAATAGACGACTACGCCCAAAAAACCCGGACGGGGATAGACCAAATAAAAAAAATCGA
>JAVHPA010000017.1:0-5418 GCA_036170345.1 Candidatus Moraniibacteriota bacterium | reverse complement strand
AAAGCTAAGCTTTGAGGAATTGCGAGCGAATAGCGAGTAAGGGAAAAGCTTAGCTTTGGAAAAAATTTATGGAAATACGAAAAAAAATTTGGCCGGAATATTTTGACGATGTGGCCTCCGGAAAGAAGAAATTCGAGTTGCGACTCAATGATTTTGAAATTAAGGAAGGTGATATTTTGATCCTCGAAGAGTGGAATCCCAAAACAAAATCTTATACGGGTAGAAAAACGGAGAAAAAGGTTACAGGCGTGAATAGATTTAATCTAAACAAACTTTTCTGGCCAAAAGAAGAAATTGAAAAGAAAGGAATTCAAATAATTTCGATCGAATAGGTTTTTTTGTCATTCCCGCGAAAGCGGGAATCCAGTATATTTCAAATAAATCCTTTTCTGGATCCCGCATCAAGTGCGGGATGACAAGTTAGGAAATTATGTAAGTACAGAGACTGAAATAAAATATTTTTATATTCGTAATAATTAATCGAAACATATGCCTAAACCCATAGTAAGTGAAGAACTTTGCATCGGTTGCGGAACCTGCGAAGCGCTTTGCCCCAAAGTTTTCAAAATCGAAGATGGAAAGTCAAAAGTGATCGCGGAGGATTGCGGTGATTGCGATTGTGCGGAAATTGTTTCAAGCTGTCCGGTGAACGCGATATCGCTGGAAAAGTAATTTAAAATTCTCATTATATTATTAAATATGACAAGCGATCAAAAAAAGATTGTTATAATTATTGTGATTATCTCTTTCCTGTTTTCCTCTTTTTTCGGGGCGGTTTTTGGCTTTATGGCGGCCGGAATCGGGCAGGGAAAGATCTTTTCAAAAATAAGCGGTGAATTTCCCAAATTATTTCAGGGGAAAAATGACGGGCAAGGAGTGAATAGCAGTGGCCAGACGACCAGTGTCCCTGATGAAGAATCAGCGGTTATAAAAGCGGTTGACAAGGCTTCGCCGTCGGTTGTGAGTATTATAATCTCAAAAGATGTTTCCAAAATCCAAAATTCCTTTGCCGATCCTTTCGGGCTTGATCCTTTTTTTGATCCTTTCGGTTCGGGAAATAATAACAGCCAAAATAGTCAGGGCGGACAGGGCGGAACGCAACAGCAGGAAATCGGCGGGGGATCGGGATTTATTATTTCAAGCGACGGGCTGGTTGCCACGAATAAGCACGTTGTTTCGGACGAAAGCGCCAGCTACACGGTGATGACCAACGACGGAAAAAAATTTGACGCCAAGGTGCTGGCGATCGATCCGGTCAATGATGTCGCGATTCTCAAAATAGACGCCGCCAATTTGCCGGTTTTGGATCTGGGCGATTCCGCGAATCTCAAAATCGGCCAAACGGTCATTGCCATCGGCAATTCATTGGGAGAATTCAGAAACACGGTAAGCAAAGGGATAATTTCCGGACTTAAGCGAAATGTTACGGCCGGATCGGGATTGGGCGATTCGGAGAACCTTAGCGAAGTGATTCAAACGGACGCAGCCATCAATCCGGGAAATTCCGGCGGACCGCTGCTTGACATCAACGGGAAAGTGATCGGAGTGAACGTAGCGATGGCGGAGGGGGCGCAGAACGTGGGTTTCGCCTTGCCGATTGATATCGTGAAAAAAGACATTGACAGCGTGAAGAATCAAGGAAAAATCGTTCAGCCATATATTGGAGTGCATTATATTCCTGTAACAAGTGATCTCCAGAAGCAAAATAATCTTCCGCATGATTACGGCGCGCTGGTTTTGCGGGGCCAGCAAATCACGGATTTTGCCGTTGTTCCGGGAAGTCCGGCTGATAAAGCGGGTATCGTGGAAAATGATATAATTTTGGAGTTGAATAATACAAAGATCGACACGGAGCATCAATTGAGCGATCAAATCGCCAAATTCAGCGTCGGCGACACTGTCACCCTCAAAATTTGGCATAAGGGTGATGAAAAAACGGTGCAGGTGAAGCTGGAAGAGAGGAAATAGCCACCCTGACGGGTGGTTCCCCGCTAGGGAGACATCTGGTATTAAGTATTTAATATTTTTTAGCAAAAGCGATTTTTAAAATCGCTTTTGTTTTTAATATCTCACTTTTTCAGTTATAATTTAAACATGTCAAAACTAATATACAATCTGGCGCCGGAGGAAGTTTTCAATAAATTCTCAACCTCTGTTATTAATGGGCTTTCGGACGAAGAAGTAAAAAAAAGGATTCAAAAATACGGGCCGAATAAAATCGAGGAAAAACGGCGGTGGCGGTGGGTGAAACTGATCTTCTCTCAATTCAACAGCGCTTTTGTTTGGATTCTGCTGGTGGCGGCGGGACTAGCGCTCATTTTCGGGGAAATGCGCGACGTGACGATAATTTTGATCATTGTTTTTATTAACGCCATAATCGGATTTTTTCAGGAATGGAAAGCTGAAAGAATCCTTGACCGCATCAAAATTTTGACTTCGGACAAAGCGACTATTATTCGCGGCGGTAAAAAGAAAGAGGTTGACGCCAGCGAAATTGTGCCCGGCGACATAATTTTTGTTTCATCAGGAGACAAGGTTCCGGCGGACGGGTATATTTTGGAAAGCTACAGCTTGAGAACGAACACTTTCGTATTTACCGGGGAGTCGAAGCCGGAAAAGAAGGAAGCGAAAGTGATTGGGGAAAATAACCTGTCGATTGCCGATATCGACAATATGCTTTTTTTGGGAGAAACCATCGTTACCGGCGAAGCTACGTGCGCGGTGACAGGAACTGGAATGCAAACAGAACTCGGGAAGATCGCTAATCTCGCTCAAGAGATAAAAGATGATTTGACGCCCCTTCAGAAAAAAATGAGAACGCTGGGCAGGGAAGTGACGGTTCTGGCGCTTCTCATCGCGACGGCAGTGCTGACAGCCGGCAGTTTCTATAAGCTCTCCTGGTACCAAAATTTTCTTTTTGCCTTGGCCGTGGCCGTGGCGGTCGTTCCGGAAGGATTGCCGGCGGCGCTTTCAGTGGCTCTTTCGTTCGGGATGCGAAAATTGCTCAAAGTCAATGTGCTGGCCAAGAAATTGATCGCGGTCGAGACACTGGGGTCCGTCAATGTGATTTGTACGGATAAAACCGGGACAATCACCAAAAACGAATTAATGGTCACCAAAATTGAACTGGGAGGAAAAATCATCGAAGTGGACGGGGAAGGATATGCGCCGGTTGGCCAATTTTCGCAAGACGGCGAACCGGTTGATCCCGGGAAAATAAAGAACCTGGATTTTCTTTTCAAGATCGGCTCTCTTTGCAATGACGCCAGTCTGGCTCGGGAAGGGGGAAATTATAAAATTATTGGTGATCCGACGGAAGGCGCTTTGATCGTCGCGGCCAGAAAATTTAATAGCGGCGAAAAATATTTCGAGGCAGGGGAGAGAAAAATTGACGAGAATCCTTTTTCTTCCGAGCGAATGAAAATGAGCGTCATTTATCAGGATAATAAGGATAGCGAAAATATTTTTTCCTATGTCAAAGGTTCGCCGGATGTTTTACTTGGACTCTCCCCCAAAAAATTGACTCAAGAGGGGATAGTCCCCTTTTCCGAATCGGAAAAAAATAAGATCAAAAAAATTTATGATGAAATGTCGGGCGAAGCGCTCCGGGTTTTGGCTCTCGCCTATCGTCCCGTTAGAAGCGGCACTTCTAACGGGATAAATCCCGCTGACGATCCGGAAAAAGATCTGATCTGGGTCGGGATGATGGCGATGATTGATCCGCCGCGGCGGGATGTCGCGAGAGCTATTGAAGAATGCCGACAGTCCGGCATAAAAGTGATCATGATCACGGGAGACTATGAGGTGACAGCGAGAGCGATAGCGGATAAAATCGGCTTAATTAAGGTAAATTTAGGCAATAAGGCTGACTGGGTGATAAACGGGAAAACTCTGAATACAATATCCGATAAGGAGTTGATAAATAAGATCAAAAATGGAGCTTGCGTTTTCGCGAGAATCGCGCCGGAACAAAAGCTCCGAATTGCGGATGTGCTCCGAAAAAGCGGAGCGGTGATCGCGATGACCGGAGACGGAGTGAATGACGCTCCGGCGCTCAAAAAAGCGGATATCGGCGTGGCTATGGGGATAATCGGGACGGATGTCTCGAAAGAAGCCGCTGATATGATCCTTCTCGATGATAATTTCGCCTCAATCGTGAGCGGAATAAAAGAGGGCCGCACAATATATCAGAACGTCAAAAAGTTTGTTCATTATGTTTTTACCTCCAACGCCAGTGAATTCTTCACGGTGGTTATTGGCGTTCTGCTTCAAATTCCGGCGCCTATCGTCGCGGTTCAAATTCTGGCTATTGATCTGGGGACGGATGTTTTCCCGTCTCTCGCTCTCGGCGTCGAACCGCCGGAACCGCACGTAATGGACAAAAACAACCGGCAAGTCAAAGATCAGATAATCGGACTGCAGGGTTTTTGGCGGCTGGCCTATATCGGCCTCATCATGGCCGTCGGCGGCGTTATCGCTTTTATCTGGTCGATGAAACGCGGAGGCTGGAATTTCGGTGAAAAAATTGATGCCAGTAGCTGGCTGTACATCAAATCAACCTCGGCCACCTATGCCGTTCTCGCCATGTCGCAGATGGCCAATCTTCTGCAGGCCAGAAGCTTTCGTTTTTCCGTTTTCACGATCGGATTTTTCAAAAATAAGTACGCGATTGGCGCAATCATCATTTCCGTAGGGATGCTTCTTGCGCTGATGCACGTGCCATTTTTGCAAAGATATCTGCATATGAGCCCGATTGATTGGAAAGACTGGCTGATGGTGCTGGGCACGACGCTCGCCGTTTTCATTTTCGAAGAAGCACGAAAAGCGGAAAGTAAAGGGTAAAATAAATCATTTAAAGCGAGAATTAAAACAGTCTTGACGGGTTTTAAATTCCCAAGTAATATTATTTAACAATAAACAGAGCTATAAATAGATTTCTAGAGTAGAAGTTTATTTTCAGTTCTTTTTGTATATTACTATACTTTAATGAAAGATCGTTGCAATAAATGCGCCAGCGGGCGTTAATAATCAAGACAGGGAGGTACGGGGCTCATGGCAGGAGAGAGAAGAGACACTCTGGGTAGGCCGCTTCAAGTGGCCTTTTGCACAAGTGTGTGCTGCAGCAATGCCATTTGCGGCTGCAATTATTGCAAGGAGAAAGAGATTACTCAGTGCGAGGAATGTCCGCGCGAATGGAAGTGCAAGATCCGGGTAATCTATCCTCACAAGGAAACGTTGGTCTCTGCACTTAAAGTGGTTCAGGGAAGGTACGGGGATCTACGTTATCATTATAAACTAGCAAAGAGCATATGTGCTGTTTGCTGCGGTGAAATAGAGTCGTGGAAACGGGGTGAAGGACACTGCCCTGCATCGCGTCATCTTTAAAGAGGTTTATGGTAACACGGGCGGCCCAGGAGG
>JAVHPA010000016.1:0-5478 GCA_036170345.1 Candidatus Moraniibacteriota bacterium | reverse complement strand
CTCCTTGAAACCTTGCGGTTTCAATGCTTCCACCCCGGGAAAACTCACGTTTTCCCGACCCCTTTCCTCACATTGGGCTCGCTAGCGCTTCGCCCATTGTGGAGCCCTTCTCGCTTTCTTGAGGCCC
The DNA here is from genome assembly GCA_036170345.1 of Candidatus Moraniibacteriota bacterium. GTDB lineage: Bacteria > Patescibacteriota > Minisyncoccia > Moranbacterales > UBA11712 > Fen-1326. Next base: position 5,351 of record JAVHPA010000016.1, on the reverse strand, counting down.
GGTTTTTTTCTTTCCACAATTCTCGCGTCTCTTGTCAAATAACCAAGATCTCGCAGCGGTTTTTTGAAGGATTCGTCGAAAACGACCAAAGCCCGCGCTATCCCGAGACGAATAGCCTCCGCCTGGCCGCGTATTCCCCCGCCTTTTACGATCACAGTCGCTTTAAAGGCAGAGGTTTCTCCAACGCTCTTCAAGGCTGAAGAAACGATCTCTCGAAGTTCGCTTAATCCAAAAAAATCATTGAACGATTTTCCGTTGACCAAAATATCCTCTTCCGCCGACTTTTTTCCCGGCGCTACGAACAGCCTCACCTGCGCCACGGCTGATTTTCTTCGGCCTATTCCTTGATAATATTTTTTCGATTCTTTTTTTTCCGCCATAGGCGATTATTATCCAATAGTTAATTATTCACGGCTTCCATTTTTTCTTTGAGGCCATGTTCCTTGTCTTTGAACACCAAAAGTCTTTTCATCATCCGGTCTCTTAATTTATTTTTCGGCAGCATTCCGTAGACAGACGCGGATATAACTTCGCGGGAATCCCGCGTTATCTTGTCTTTCAGTGTGCGGGATGTGATCCCTCCCGGATAACCGGAAAAGGAATGGTACATCTTTTTTTCCTTTTTGTTTCCGGTAACACGGACCTTATCGCTGTTAATCACCACAACAAAATCGCCTTGGTCGTCATTCGGAAGAAAATCGGCTTTATGCTTTCCCTGAAGAAGAAATGCGGCTCGCGTTGACATTCTTCCTAGAATAAAATCATCGCAATCAAAGAGAAAATATTTTCTGGCTGTTTTTGATTCCTTGCTTTTCATAAAAAGATATGCGCCTTGGCGGATTAATCGTTTATTATTTCAATTATTGCCATTTTCGCGCTGTCCGAACGCCGCGCTCCTTTTTTTATTATCCTGGTGAAACCGCTTTTTTTCGCGGAAAACTTTTCGGCTATTTTTTTTATCTGATCAACTTTTATGTTTCTCGGCAATTGGGAAGATAAAAACCGCATGGCCGACAATTGGTCTTTTTTTTCTTTCTGGGAAACCGCTTTTATGGCTCTCCCGAAAAAACGGTCGGATATTTTTTTCAATTCTTTCGCTTTGGCTTCCGTGGTCGTGATTTTTTCCTTCAAAATAAAGCTTCCCAGCATAGTTTTGAGCATGGCTTCCCGCTGTTTTTTCATCCGGCTGAATTTTCTTCCCTTTTTGAGATGCTTCATTCCGTTAGACTTATGATTTTAACGTCAGCCCGAAGTTTCCGATCGCTTTTTTTATTTCCTTCGCGCCTTTCCCTCCCATACCGTCCATTTCCATCAATTCTCCTTCGCTTAATTGGACCAGATCGGAAACTGTTTCGATTTTATTCTTCTCCAGCACATTGGCTGTTCTGGTGGAAAAAGCGATTGTTTCCACTCTTTTGGTCATTACATCTTCACCGTCCGGCTTTGATGGCGATTCTGCCTCTTTTTCTTCCGATCCCTTCGTTCCGGCGTCTTCCAGCTTCATTTTTTTCTCCGGCTTTTCAGCTTCTTCAAAAACACTTACGCTTTCAAACTGTTCAATGATTATTTTCATCGCCTTTTCAAAGGCTTCTTCGGGGGATATCGTTCCGTCTGTTTCGATTTCAAGCGTTATTTTATCATAATCGGTTCTTTTTCCGACCCGCGTGTTTTCAACCGTATAGTTGACTCTTCTTATCGGGGTGAAAATAGCGTCAATGGCAATGAGGCCAATCTCTTTCTTTTCTCTTTCTTGCTGTTCGACCGGCACGTATCCCAAGCCTCTTTGCACTTCAATTTCCATTTCCAGCTCCCCTTTTTTGTCGGTAATCGTGGCGATGGGCATATCCTTATTGACCACTTCCGCATCAGCCGGGCATTGGATTTGAGCAGCGGTAATTTTCTTGGCCCCTTTTTCTTTCAGGGTTAGTTTTATCGGCTCGTCTTTATGAACTTTGAACCTCACTTTTTTGAGATTCAGGATTATCTGGATAACATCTTCGAGCACTCCGGGAAGAGTTGAAAATTCATGCGAAATCTCTTTAATCTTGACTGACGTTACGGCCGCTCCAGGGAGAGACGATAAAAGAGTCCGCCTTATTGCGTTTCCCAGAGTTGTTCCGTATCCGGGGTAGCAGCCATCTATTTCAATTTTCGCCGTATTGTCCCCAATCTCGACATACTTTGGTTTTTTGGGCGTTGATACTTTTATCATTTTTTTATTGCCTTCTTTTAGTTCTTTATCAACCAAAAGAAGATTTAATAATATCTTAAAAAAATTAGGGTTACCTGGAATAATATTCGACGACTATTTGAGCGTCTACGTCGATGTTCAGATCATCCTTGCCCGGTTTTGATTTTATCAAAACCGACATTTTTTCAGAGTTTACTTCAAGCCAAGAAGGATATTTCATCCCCTTTTTCCCTTTTAGTATCTCGGCTGTTTTTACAAAATATTCCTTATTTTTCTTGTTTAGCTTCACTTCGATCAGGTCTTTGGCTTTGACCTCATAAGATGGTATGTTCACTCGCTTGCCGTTCACGACAAAATTTGAATGATTAACAACTTGGCGAGCCTGTCTTCGGCTCACAGCGAGACCCGCTCTATAAACGACGTTATCGAGCCTCATCTCCAGCTTCTGGAGCAGCAAGTCTCCGGTAACGCCTGGCTTACTTTGAACTTCTTTGAAATATTTTTTGAACTGCCTCTCAAGAACGTTATAAATACGTCTGATCTTTTGCTTCATGAGAAGCTGCTGGCCGAACTCGCTAAGCTGCCTCTTCCCTTTAGCACCATGGACACCGGGAGGATAGGCGCGACGAACCATGGCGCATTTGGGCGTGCTGCAGCGATCGCCCTTCAAAAAGAGCTTTTCTTTTGCCCGGCGGCAAAGCCGGCATTTTTTATTCGTGTTGCTGCTCATTATATTTCTATACCCTTCTCGGTTTTCTGGACCGGCATCCGTTGTGCGGAATCGGGGTAATATCCTTTATTAGTGTTATTTCAAAATCATTATTGGCAATGGCTCTGATCGATGCTTCTCGGCCTGATCCAACGCCCTTTACGTAAACATCCACCTCGCGCAGTCCGTATTTCGCGACTTTTTCGGCGGCCGTATTCACAATTTGAGTGGCGGCATAGGGAGTCGCTTTTTTCGCTCCTTTGAAACCCAACGATCCGGCGCTGCACCAAGCCAAGATTTTTCCGTTCAGGTCTGAAAAAGCGACGATCGTGTTATTATAGCTGCATTTAATATGGGCTTGACCCTTGAGGATCTGGCGGCGAATTTTTTTCTTTTTCTTGACGACCGGCGCAGCAACAACCTCTGAATTTTTATCAGGTTCTTGAGATTCTATTTTTTTCTCTTTAGTTTTTTTATCGGTCATACTAAATATAAAATACTAGATACCTGCCTCGCCGGCAGGCAGGCTAAATACTAAATTATGTCTTTTCCGCTGACACTTTTCGTCCGCTGCCGGCCGTCTTTCGGACATTTCCGCGAACTGTCCTCGTGTTGGTCTTCGTCCTTTGTCCTCTTACCGGCAGCCCTTTCATATGCCTGATCCCGCGATAACATCCGATATCTTTTAGTCTCTTTATGTTTACCTGCTTTTGATGCTTAAGTTCCCCTTCAATAGTGAAATTTTTTTCAATATGGTCTTTGAGGCTATTGACTACGCTTTCGTTCAGTTCCTTGGTCCTCGTGTTCGGATCCAATTTTAAAGCGGCCAGTATTTTACCGCTTCTTGATCTCCCTATCCCGTATATGTAAGTCAGGGCAATTTCTATTCTTTTGTCATCGGGTATGGTTACCCCGGCGATTCTGGCCATTTATTATATCTGAAAATTATCCTTGTCTCTGCTTATGCTTGGGCACGCTGCAAATGACAAAAAGTTTTCCTTTTCTTTTTATAACCTTACATTTATTGCAAATTTTTTTGACGGACGCTCGAACTTTCATAAAAATATTCTTAGTTTACAATCTTTTGACTATCCTTCCCTTGGTAAGATCATAGGGACTCATTTCAACCATAACGCTGTCGCCCGGAAGAAGCCGGATATAATTCACTCTCATCCGGCCTGATATATGGGCCAGTATCACATGGCCATTTTCAAGCTCAACCTGAAAAGTGGTATTCGGCAGAGTTTCTTTGACCAGGCCCTGCAATTTTATAATTTCTTTCTCTTTTGACATTAAAATAAAACAAAGGCTAATGCCCTGCCTTTTTTTAGAAAGCGTTTTTTTAGGGCACTTCAATCCAATTGCTTGACTCGCTGTATTTTTCGGTTTTTTTGATCTATTTATATCTTAGCGGATTTGTTTTTTTTGTCAACCCTGCTTATCGCAATTGGCAAAATCAGCCCCCAATTCCTATTTTATTTCGATCTGCACCCTCTTTTCGTACATCGGCACGCGAGTCGCAAAAAAGGGCCAGAAACTGACTCCTGTCTTCAAAACAGCCGGGTAGGCCTTCGCGAAAGACGCTATTTCTCCCGCATTCTTTCCCAGCGCTCCTTTTTTGAAGTTTTCCAGATCAATCCCGCCAGCCACTCCCAAATCAGTTTTGGCTTGAAATTTCACGTAGCCCTTTTCCATATTTTCCTCCGCCAGAACATAGTTTATGGGTTTTCCAAAATTAACCGTTCCTCCGGATTCTTGGCCAGTCCCGCTTTTCGTCTTGATAATTTTCTTTATATCGTCCTCCGAAAAAGACAGAGTTTTTATTTTCACTTTGACGTCAAAAGAAAACTTATCCATTTGTGTTCCCGCGGCCGCCGAAGGAGCCGCGCTAACGAGCTCCACCGCCACCGAATCATCAAAAAATTTTCTTTCGGCCGGAAGGCTTTGTTTCAAATCCTGAGCCGCTTCCGCTTTAATCTCGGCGATTATCTTTTCTTTTGCCTGGCTGATATCTTGAGCCGTTATGACCGCCGTTTCTCCGGTTGATCCGCCCATCATGGCTTTTGCCGATCTCGCATAAAATTTATCGTATTTCGGACCGCCTTTGAAACCAGGAATTTTGAAATCGGTCGGATCGATATTATATTCTCCCCCGACTTTATCCGCCACGACATCGACTTCGATCGCTCCGGATTTCGTATCCGTTCCAACTTTGGTCATTCCGGGAACGACGATGGTTTTGGTGATTCTAAATATTTTCCCGTCGGCTGTCTCGAAACGGGTCGTCGCGACAAGCGGCTGGCTATCAACGCTGAAATCATTATATATAACCACTTTCCCGGTGGCTTTTCCGCCGCCATTTTTGCTGCCGGTGGCATCAAAATCTTCCTTTTTTTCTTTTTCCAGCTGTTCCATTTTTGCCGGAACTATTCCATTTTCCGCGTCAATTCC
>JAVHPA010000015.1:0-1204 GCA_036170345.1 Candidatus Moraniibacteriota bacterium | reverse complement strand
TTGGAGACCACTGTTATACCACTTAACTAAGCCCGCATTTAAACACTCCTAAAGCTGAACTTTAGGAGTGAAGCGCCTTATAATTGTTTCGTCTCTTTGTGTAATGTGTGCTTTCGGCATTTTGGACAATACTTTTTAAGTGAAAGTTTCTCTTTTATTTTTTTCTTGTTGCGATTGGTTTGATAATTGATTTTCTTGCACACCTCGCACTTGAGTCCGACTAAATTATCCTGTGACACAATATTTCAAATTAAAAATTAAAATTCATTATTTTTTTCACATTCTCGACCAGCTCTTCGCATCCTGGTCGTACTGAAAAGAAACGACGTCTTCGACATTTTCAAATTTATCGGTTCCGCTTTTCAAAACATAATCATCCGTGCCCATCTCCCAATAGGCCAGCACTTTGGCTGAATAACTTCCGTCCGGCTTGGCGTTCATTTCCACCAAGATCTTTCGGCTTGTATCAGCTTCCACCGTATCGTAATATTCGATATAAACATTATTCTCATCCACAATATCAACTATGTCAACTGTCCATTTTTGATACGGCGCTTTTTTGGGAGCGATCGAATTGATGTTTTTAGCGATGTAATCCAACAGCTTGTTCCGCTGACTGATCACGTTTGAGTCTGTTTCTTTTCCGGCGCATCGGATTTGGGAAATTTCTAGCGACTTTCCGTCCGCTGCCTTTACGCCCTGCGCCTCCACTTCCCGATCTTCAAAATTATCAATTTTCGTCTCATCTTTTCCGGTAAGCGCTATCTTTTCGCTTCCTTCGAGATAATATGGATAATTCTGAAATTCCTTCGAAGCTTCATCGTCCGGATAAACTTTTCTCAATTTTCCGGAAACAGTCGTCATTTCTCCCGATACATCCGCGATTTTCATCCATTCCCCTTTTTCGCAAAGAGCGTTGAAATCCGCGTCCGCCGTATCCGAATTATCGCCACTAGTATCCGCCTGATCGGATGATGAATTATCAACCGCGCTTTGATCCGGCTGGGGATTGTTGTTCGCTGTTTCAGCCGGTTTATTTACCGGCTGGACAGTTTTAATTTTTTGGGCGTTACTGCGATACCAGAGAAATCCAGCCACTGCTATAATTAAAATAACTATTATTGCTGTTGCTGTTTTTCCATTTTTCAGCATATTTTTGTTGTTTATTATCCTTGAGCCGTTGCGCGGATTCGAACCGCGGACC
>JAVHPA010000014.1:0-5535 GCA_036170345.1 Candidatus Moraniibacteriota bacterium | reverse complement strand
AGATATACCGTATCAGAATCATTGTTGAGATAAAGATTCCCCTCTAGGAAAAAATATTCTCCCGGTCCCATTATTGAATTTTCGGGAAATTCTTTTTTGTGTCCGGCTTCGTCCATTATTTTCCATCCGGAAACGTCCACGCAGCTTTCGCCGGTATTTTTAATTTCGACAAACTCATTACCGCTTTTCGGATAGGGAAAAATTTCGTTTATTTTAACGTGCGATGATGTGGCAGCACATTTATCCGACAAATCCGCGGTATTGCTGCTGCTTTCATCTCTCGATTCATCTGAGACAGTATCATCATTACTTTGCGGATCTTCCTCGTTGTTTTCAATAACAAATGTGCTATTTTTTGGGTTAGGTTCATCTTCTAAGAAGAAACTGGATTCATTGTTAGTGTCTATATTGCCCGCTAGTCTCTCCATGGATTTATTTGTCGGCAAATCTTTCCATGAAAGCTTGTCAAGAAATGTATTATTCCTATCAGTAATCGTAACTCCGCCCGATTGTGCTAATAATGTTCCAGTGTATGTTGCATCGAAAAGGATGCTATTAATTGTTCCCGCTCCAAAAAGGAAGTGTCGGCCGGCCGGAATCGTTGTATTCGTCCAATTTATATTTTTTGAGGTAGGTATTCCGTCAGAATTTAACAATTTTAATTTTATGCCTGTTTCTTTAAGATTAATTTCCGTATTGCCGTAATTATATAGTTCAACAAATTCATTGGAAGCACCTCCAAAATTAGGGGATGTCTCGGAAATAACCAGCGTAAGATTATCTTCTGCTTGCGCGGAATTCGCGCAACAAAAAACTCCGATTCCGATTGCTGTCGGGATCAGGACACCCAACAAAAGGAGTGCCGTTAGCTTTGTTTTTCCTTTCATTTTTTTCTCCTTGATTAAAAATTAATCTTACGCGCATATTAGCAAAAAAGACCGTAATAAATCCGTATTACGGTCCCAAAATGATTTGTTCCCCTCCGCAGAAAACCACGAGCGTAAGCTCATTGGACGAATGTTTCCCTTTCTGCTTCGGGGGATTCCGTTCCCTTAAAGAAATGGGCGGACAACCCATGCGTGAATTTAGAGAGCTTCATATAAAGTAATATTTAATAGCGTATTACTCGTTTTTTGCGCAACGGAAACCAACATCAACATCCTTGTAATCCTTTTGGTAGCCGATCCTTGAGGCTGGGCGCTGATCGCTTTGTCCGTCGGTATAGGCTCCACCTTTAAAAACTTTGAATCCTTTGTTGAAATCTTGCTGGGCATACTTGTCATTTCCCGGATAAGCGTCAAAATCATCAGCTACCCATTCATAGGCATTGCCTGCCATATTCAAAACTCCATAGGGGCTGACACCAAGTTCAGCGCCAACAGGAGCGGTGTATTTATAACCGTCGCTTTCGTCAAAGCCATATTCGGTACTGTTACCGTGATTATCCATTGCCCCATCCCAGACGTTTCCCCAAGGCCAAATTCTTCCGTCTGTTCCACGAGCGGCTTTTTCCCATTCGGCTTCGGTGGGCAATCTTTCACCAAGCCATCGGCAATAGCCATCAGCATCGTTCCAGTCAACTCCGACGACGGGCTGATTGGGCGAATTGAGATTTTGGTCGCTCCAAAGCGCCGGAGCGACATGGTTTGTCGCACCGATGAATATTTCATAATCGCTGTTAGACACTTCTTTCTTATCGATATAAAAATTTCCAAGCGTTATTTTTCGCCGGGGATATTCCGCAAGATAATCTTCCCTGTCATAGTCCCCATCATTTTTTTGCCAGGCTTCAATAGCCTGCTTCTCGGTGCTTCCCATAAGAAATTCCCCGGCCGAAATCAATATCATATCACCTTGAGGCTTCGGGCCGGAATTTGCCGCCGCTTCGCTGGCCAAGTTTGATTCTGGAGCTACGCCGGCATTTTTATTTTTGTTCCCAAGGACAACCGCGCTGAAAATTATCAAAAAAACTATCAAAGACGGAATAACAATTTTTTCTTTTTCGGATAATTTTTCTCTTTTTCGTTGAGATGCTTCATCTGCGCTTCCGTCTGTTTCTTTTTTGACCCGACTTTCTTCAAATGTCTGTGTTTTTGGAACAGTTGGCTCCAAATCAGCGCTGTTTTCATATTTTGAAATCGCGCCATTTATTGAATAGACATTGTTTTTATAGGAAACTATATTGCGGCCTATAATAGAATTTATTTTATACCGGTATTGCCGGATATGGTTTTCAGTATAGTCTTTGGCTCCCGCGGGGTCGAAATAGTCGTTAATGTCAGTTAGGGTGGCATTATTTTTGCCGCATAAAAAAACAAGTAAGCGATAAGCATTGCCTGTCAGGGTCAGCTCTTTGTTATTTTCGTCAAAGACCTTTTTGCTTTCAGTATCCAGTTTAAAATACGGATGTTTGTATATCATTGTATATCAAAAAACAGCTCAAAAGCGGCTGGCGGGAAATAAAAAATTTGTTGTTTTGTTTAGCCTAAGCATAGCTTTAGGCTCTAAATATAAAGCTAATCCTAAGTACCGCTTTTTGCTTAAACAAGAAAATTTAGACTTATTCTTTTTCCCGAATAACTTCCCCCAGCTCTTTTTCTTCCGACTGTCGCTCTTTTTCCTGAAGCTCGACGATCACATTCTTCACGTAATTGGGGTTGGGAATCTGGCAGAAATTGAACCTTTCTTCTTTGCCGGCCGTTTGGACATAGATATTTCCGTAGTTGAGAAGAGTGGGGATGACACCGATAATTTCCGAAGTAACATCCTGAATTTTTGTCAGTTTCAGCTCGGATATGTCCCGGTTGAAAAAACCTCTCTGCTCGATGTTGATGATCCTTTCATTCGTGACAATCCAGGCATCGAGATAATAATCGAGCCAAAGAATGAAGAAAAAATTCCAGATAAAAAGAATGGCCAGACTTTCGCCAAAAAGGAGAAGATTGTGATATTCGCTCTCGGAAAAATTGCTATTAAGGGCGGAAAAGGTGAAATAGACGAAAAGAAGAATGATTATCGCCGCGATGATCAGCAACAATCGCTTAAGAAAAATGAACCAATGCCTTCTCAAGAATAGGATTATATTTTCGTTTTCAAGCTGGCCGGGAAAATGAAATTCTTCGTACATGATATTTTAGAATCTGAAATTAGAACTGATTTGATACCAATTGACCGAGTTGAAAAGAATGAAATTGGAAATGAGAAGCAATGATCCGCCGATGGCGTATATAAAAAACATGATCATGGCGGCATGGCGGTTGATTTTATAATAAAGCATATGAAAAATAATCGCCGCGCCCATAGCGATATAGATGATGACCAGTACGGCGTAAAAAATAGTAATTATGCTCGACATATTGTTTTTGAGATTGCGTTAAAACAGCTTGTCCTGCTCCTTATTATACTCTATTCCCAAATGTTTGTAAGCCAGTTCCGTGGCGACGCGTCCCCGGGAAGTGCGGGCGAGAAATCCTATTTGGAGAAGATATGGCTCGTAAACATCCTCAATGGTTTCAATTTCCTCCGAAGTAGCGGCGGCGATTGTCTGGATGCCTACCGGTCCACCATTGAATTTTTCTATTATCGTTTTGAGAATATGGCGGTCAGCCGGTTCGAGTCCCAATTCATCCACTTCAAGATTTTGAAAAGCTCGTCGAGACAAATCCTCGGTGATGAGATCGCAATTTTCCATTTGAGTGAAATCTCTTACGCGTTTCAGAAGACGATTGGCGACGCGGGGAGTCCGTCGGCTGCAAAGAGAAATCATTTTGGCTCCGGCGCTGTCAATGGGGATGGAAAGAATCCCGGAAGAGCGATGAATTATTTTTTCGATTTCTTCGTTTTCGTAAAAATCCAGGCGATGGATGCCGCCAAAACGGTTGCGGAGCGGAGAAGAAATGGCTCCGAGGCGGGTGGTGGCGCCGATCAGGGTAAAACGAGGAAGATCCAACTGCAAAGTTTTAGCGGAAGGGCCTTTCCCGATGATAATATCAAGCTTGAAATCCTCCATAGCCGGATAAAGGACTTCTTCGATGAGCTTATTGAGGCGGTGAATTTCATCGATAAAAAAAATATCGCCGTCGTTAAGATTGGTGAGAATCGAGCCCAAATCGCCCACTTTCTCAATGGCCGGTCCGGAAGTGACTCGGATATTGGCTCCCATTTCTTTGGCGATAATATGGGCGAGAGTTGTTTTTCCGAGTCCGGCTGGTCCGTAAAGAAGGACATGCTCAATCGGCTCTTTTCTTTTCTTGGCGGCGCCGATAAGAATGTCAAGATTGCGTTTAATCTTGTGTTGGCCGACATATTCGGAAAAACTTTGCGGCCGCAGGGTCGCATCAAGTTTCACGTCCTCGGTTTTTTCGGGAGAAGAAGTGATCATGAAGGTCTCTACGAATTACGAATTTAGTACGAATATACGAATGAATCTAATCGCCGAAAAAAAACGTATTGCGATGCGTCCCAACTATACTAAAAAAAGGTGTGCTTGACAACCAATCTAGGACATGATAGACTGTTTTGTCCGGCTAAAAACTGGATAAATAAAGTATTTATTGCAAAAATCCTCTAACTTGCAGGCAATAAGGGGAGCTCGTAACTTTCCTTCCAGGGGACTTTTTTGCCCAGACATGGACGAATCGGTTTCGGCTGACTCACTCCTCGGCACTGTTCCTACCCCGCGATTCCCTAGTTGCGGGATTTGCCTGCAGATTAGAGTTTTTTTATTCTTCCGTCACTCTTTCCACTTCTTCAAGCGTTGTTATGCCCTCGATTACTTTCAGGATTCCGTCTTGAGTCATAGTTATCATTCCTTGTTTTATGGCCAGATCTTCCACTTCTGAAGTGGTAGGTTGTTTGGTGATCAAATCTTCCATTTCTCTGGTTACTTCCAGGATTTCACTGACCGTGGTGCGGCCCCGATAACCTATGCTGTTGCATTTCGGACAGCCCTGGGCTTGAAAAATATAATCTATCTTTTTGGGAATTTCAACACTGGCGCTGGGGGATATCGAATTCAAGACTTTTTCAACTCTTTTTTTCATTTCCGAATCAAGTTTAATTTTCTTTTTGCACTCCGGGCAAAGAACACGCACCAATCTTTGAGCCATAAAAGCGTTGACGGAGGAGGCGATATCAGTGGCATTCACATTCATATTAACGAGCCGCTGAACCGAACCGGCAGCACTGTTGGTATGAAGCGTGGAAAGGACAAGATGTCCGGTAAGGGCGGCCTGAACGGCGATTTGAGCCGTTTCTTCGTCGCGGATTTCGCCGATCATCATAATATCCGGGTTTTGGCGAAGAAGCGCCCGCAAAGCTTTCGGGAAAGTGTAGTCTTTTTTGTCGTCCACTTGCGTCTGCAAAACTCCATTCAGCCTATATTCAATCGGGTCTTCGACTGTGATTATTTTCACTCCCGGCTTGTTAAGGATGGAAAGGATCGAATAGAGGGTGGTCGTTTTTCCCGATCCGGTCGGCCCGGTGTTGAGAATGATGCCATTCGGTTTCTTGGCTTGATTCAGGAGTTTGTTCCGG
>JAVHPA010000013.1:0-1217 GCA_036170345.1 Candidatus Moraniibacteriota bacterium | reverse complement strand
ACCCGTGCGGCGGCCGGCCATCACTAAAGTTTCAACAATAACAAGAAAGATCAGCGTCGTGAATAATTGCCTGGCCGCGTGTCCGCTGATCCCTTTTCCGCTGAAAATCTTCATGAGGCCGATTTCCGGTTTCGAACCTAAAATGCTCACAAAAATCATAACAAAAGCCACGGCCGTATGCGCCGCCATGCCTTTATACGGAGAAATGGTGTATAGGCTGGAAAGATTATATATAAAGCCTAAAAGGGAGAAAAGGGAAACAAGACCGGCGATAACAATGACTATCTGGCCGGCCATCATTCCCTTTTTCGTGTTCCGCAGGAAAAAAAACAGGGAAATTCCTACTGCCAAAAAGTTGAACGCGCTCTGGGGCGACATACGGACAATGCTCGCGCCCATTTTTTGGGCGTATAACAGATTGTCAATCCTAAAGTTAAGCCCAAAAATATATTCGAGCAATGTCAAAAATCCGATAAGAGCCACGGCTGAAGAAAAAATCAAAAACAAAAAATGCAAGCGTTCGCCTGTTTTTTTATTTGAAAAAAAAAGTATCAGACCGATAAGAATGAAAGAGAAAGCCGTGTTCGGGGAAATCACGGGAAGGTTGGGCAAAATCCTTTTGAAAATAAGGATGTCGAATTGCCAGCCGATAATCGCCAGAAGCCCAATGAAAAAGACACCAGCGGAAAACACCTCGGAAACCGCCTTAAGGCTCCTGATGAACCGGGAATCACTTTGAGTCGCCATTTTCGTTTTTATTTAGGATTTCTAAATAAGTCGATCTTTTTTTCAACTACTTTCTGCACGGCATCCCGCGCCTCGGCCAGCACTTTTCGGGGATCAATAATATCGCATTTGTCATGAGTGAACTGGCACAGAGTCGTGTTGAAGGCTATGCGCAAATCAGTGTCCACATTGAAGCAAACCACGCCCCTCTTGACGGCCTCGCTGACTTTGTGGTTTACCCAATCGCTGGCTCCGTGAAGAATGAGGGGAATATCGGGCAGAAGTTTATGGATGGAATCAAGGCGCTCCCAGTCCGGTTCCGACCGTTCGCGAAAAAAATCATGGGCGTTCCCGATGGCTACCGCCAAGGCGTCAACTCCTGTCTCTTCCACCAGCCATTTAGCTTCCAGTGGATCAGTCATAATTTTATCCCAGTCGGGATTGAGCTCCATTCCGCCCAAATGAGGAACTTTGCCGATTTCCGCCTGAAC
>JAVHPA010000012.1:0-1231 GCA_036170345.1 Candidatus Moraniibacteriota bacterium | reverse complement strand
TTAAGGGATATATATAAACACCATGAATACATCGGAAATAATAACCGTATTGGACAAATGGAACTTTTGGAATCAAGAAATAGACACCGGCTTCAACCGTTCATTTTATTTAAAAAAACTGGGGAAGCTTTTGGATATGTCGGAGGTGGTCGCGTTGATCGGAGTCAGGCGTTCGGGAAAATCAACATTGGTTTTGCAGCTCATTGAAGAATTGATAGGAAAGGGAACAAATCCGCAAAACACGCTATATGTCAATTTTGAAGAACCCAATTTTTCCGATGATCTCAACGCGCGATTTCTGAACAAAATATTTGACGCATACCTCGAGTTTTTTGATCCGAAAGAAAAAGTCTATCTTTTTTTGGATGAAGTGCAGATGGTCAAGGGATGGGAAAGATTTGTAGCGGCTCTCTATGACCGCAAAGCGAATGTCAAAATTTTTGTTACCGGATCATCGGCAAAACTTCTGAAGAGCGAAATATCCTCTCTGCTGGGAGGGCGCTATGTTTCAGAAATAATCTATCCCTTGAGTTTTGGGGAATTTTTAGACTTCAAAAAAACAAAATATTCTCCCTTGATAAAAAGTCCGAAACTTTATAATTATTTGAGAGAGTATGTCGAATTCGGCGGATTTCCGAAAATAGTCATCGAAAAGAAAAAATACGGAAAGAAACTTTTGCTGGTTGAATATTTCAATTCGATATTGGAAAGAGATATACTGCTCAGGCACAAAATAAGAAACGAGAGGGATGTCAAAGAGATTGTGAATTTTTCCATGACAAATGTTTCCAGCAAGATTTCTACCTATAAAATTGAGAAAGATTTTGGAATTTCCAATCCCAACGCGCGAAGGTATTTCGAGTACTTTGAAGAAGCTTTTTTGTTTCAATTTGTTTCATTTTTTTCCTATTCAGTCAAAAAACAGATCTATAACCCGCAAAAAGTATTTTCAATAGACACCGGACTCCGTAACGCCGTTTCATTTAAGTTCAGCGAAGATATAGGAAAGCTTTTGGAAAATATCGTCGCAGTTGAATTTTTGCGAAGAAAAAAAATGCCGTATTATTGGGAAGGAAAAACCGAAGTGGATTTTGTTTTGCGCGAGGGATATAAAGTTTCAGAGCTGGTGAATGTGTGCTATTCGCTGAATAGCCAGTCGCTGGAGAGGGAAATAAAATCGCTGGAAGAAGGAATATCCGAATTCAAGGCCCCAAGGCAAAAAAAGGATATT
>JAVHPA010000011.1:0-5711 GCA_036170345.1 Candidatus Moraniibacteriota bacterium | reverse complement strand
ATTAAGCTATTTTGATAATACAGGCTATTTGTCAAGATGACAATATTTGAATAATGAGATAGGATTAGGACATAAGGTTGAAGCTTATGACTCCAAGACAACGCGTTCTCAAAAGAACCATTATAATAATCATCTATTTAATAATCTTCTCTCTTCTTGGGACGGGATTATATTATATTTTCCGCACAAAGCCGACTTGCGGCGACGGCCGGCAAAATCAGGGAGAGGCGGGCGTTGATTGCGGAGGGCCGTGCTCGGTAAAGTGCGAGAATATTCCAAAAATAGAAAATGTCCGGGTTTTGGAAAAAGCGGTTTTGTCAGCAAATGAAGGAAAATATGACGCCATGGCAAAAATAAATAATCCAAATCCGCAGTTCGGGGTGGCGCAGTTTGATTATTCTTTCAACCTGCTGGACGGCAGCGGCAATATCATCGGCCAAAGCGAAGGTTCAAGCTTTATTCTTCCCGCGCAGACGAAATATATTCTAGCTTTCAATCTGGATTCTCCGGTACAGCCGAAAAGCATTGATTTCAAAATCAGGTCGTTCAAGTGGACAAAGTTTTCAGAATATGAAGAACCGCTGATCCAGATATATTCCAAAGAATTTAATTTAGTGAATGCGGGCAGCAACTTCGCCACCCTTAAAGCGAAAATAAAAAATCAAAGCTCCTATGATTTCAGAACTATCACCGCCAAAGCCGTGATAAGAGATGAGCAGAATGCTCCGGTAGCGCTGAATCAAACGAGCGTCAATGACGTAAGAGTAAATGAGGAAAGGGAGGTTGTCTTTAATTGGGGAAGCCGCTTCCATGTCGGTTCAGGGACGCCCAGCGTTGAAATAGAGACGGAAGCCAACTTTTTCAGCGATGAGAACTTTATGAAAAAATACGGCTCGCCTGATCAATACAAAACTTACGACATAAATCCGGAGCCATAATAAATGATCAGAAATATTTTTAAATTAGACTGGATACTTATTACAGCCGTTGTTTTGCTCCTTATTTTGAGCTTATCAATTTTATATCCCATAAGTTACGGCGGGGGCGCGTCCGGCCAGGACAGAAGCAATTTTTTCAGGCAATTGATATTTGTCGCGATCGGGCTTCTGATTTTTTTCGCCCTTTCTTTTTTTGATTACAGGATCATCAAGGGCTATTCAGCCCCGCTTTTTATAATCGGCATATTATTGCTAGCCACGGTTTTGATTTTGGGAAAAACAATTCGCGGGACGGTTGGCTGGATTGGATTTTCCAATTTTCATCTCCAGCCAGTTGAGCCTTTTAAGGTGATACTGGCGATCACGCTGGCTAAATATCTCTCGGTTAATTCGCGGACAATCAAAGAATTCAGGCATATTTTCGTCACGCTTGTCCCGGTCGGCCTCACGTTTTTTTTGATTTTGAGGCAGCCGGATTTAGGATCGGCCTTGGTTATCGTTTCAATTTGGGTCGGCCTTTTGGTTGTGAGCGGAACAAGAAAAAGATATATCTTGATTCTTCTCATCGCGGGATTGATTGTGAGCTCGATTGCCTGGGGATTCTTACTGAAAGATTACCAAAAAGACCGCTTACGTTCGGTTATCAATCCCACGGCCGATCCGCTGGGAGCCGGTTATAACGCCCTTCAGTCAACCGTGGCCGTCGGTTCCGGCGGTTTCTGGGGCAAGGGGCTAGGGCACGGATCCCAATCCCAGCTCAATTTTTTGCCTGAAAAACACACGGACTTCATATTCGCGGTGACGGCCGAAGAGATGGGACTGGGGGGCGCGCTTTTTGTTCTATTTTTGCTTTCCCTTATAATCATTCGGCTGTTCGGCATCGCGCAAAAAAGTCCGGGCAATTTTGGAAAACTATTGGTCAGCGGAATCGCCATAATGATCTTTGTCCAGTCGGCGGTCAATATCGGAATGAATATGGGTGTTGTTCCTATCACCGGCATCCCACTGCCACTTTTGAGCTACGGAGGAAGCGCTTTGATTTCTACCCTAGCCGCTCTCGGCATCGCCGAAAGCGTCCACCGCCGGTCGAGATCGAGTTTTGGGTGAAATATTAGGGTGGTTATATAGGAAAAATTATGTTAAAATAGGCATAAATAAGAAATTGAAATACCATAAAATTAAACCATTCCCCGAAATACAAGGTTCTGACCACAATATGCTCTCATGATGGATCGAGAAAACGCCTTATTTGAGGTTTTTTTGTTTACTTACAATGCGAAAAGCACCGTGGTATAATGAAAATGTTAATTGATAAAACAAAAACATGGATAAAAAAATTATACTAGCATTATCCTTAATTTTATTAGTATTTATTATTCCATCACTCGTTTTTGCAGAAAATATCGTAAAAGGTCCTTTTGACTGGCCCATGTCTCCAGGAGGCCCGCGTGTTGAGTTGTCAAAAAATAATTGGGGAGTTGCGTATACAAAAGACAAGAATTGGTTCGCTAATGTTAATGGCGAAACATACGGTCCTTACGAAAAAGTATACGTGTCGATTTCGGATAACGTTTGGGGAATGAGTTATAGGGAAATTGGCGGAAAATCTTTTGCAAATATCAATGGTAAAATTTATGGTCCGTATGCTGACACTAGAGTGACAACTTCCAATAATAATTGGTTGCTAGAATATAAAGATGGTGATAAATGGTATGTAAATATTAATGATAAAAAATATGGTCCCTGCGATTCGCCGCTCGGCTTTTCCATTGGGGAGGTAAGTATAGCCGAAAACAGCTGGGCCTTTGAATGCGAAAAGGGGGAACAATTTTTTGCAATGATAAATGAAAAAGAATACGGACCCTATGACAGTATTCACGATATCTTAACTTTGAAAAATTACTGGCAATATCGATATGAAAAAGATGGCCAAGATTTTTTGAACACCAATGGGAAAATTCAAGAATTGCCGGGAGAATTTCTTACTAATTCGGATAGCCTTGGTTTTATATACAGATCAAACGATAAGAGATTTATAAACATCAAGGGAAATATATTCGGACCTTATGATTTTTTTGGTGCATCGGTTATAGCAGATACCAACTGGGGCTTTGAATACGGTTTTAAAAATAATACAGACGCTAACTCTTATGTATCTTATGTAAACATTAATAATAAAATTTACGGTCCTTATGATTCGGTGTATGGCCTTGGCATTGCTGGTGACAATTTTGGTTTTAAATATAGCAAAGGCAATAAGGCATATATAGTTATAAATGATAAGGAATACGGGCCGTTCGATTTTGGAAATGTTTCCGTATCTGAAAAAAGCTGGGGCTTTAGCTATTCACAGGATGGAAAGACATATGTGAATTTTATGGGCACAGAATATGGGCCCTACGATAGTGAATATGAGGTAATATATGTTTCGGATAATAATTGGAAGATGGATAGCTCCAAAGACACTTCTTTCTCTGGCGGATCAAAGAGTACAATAATAAACGGAAATATATTTGGACCGTATGAAAATGTAGAAGCGTTTATTGGCAGTGATCGTTGGGCATTCAATTATCAAGAAAAGGGCAAATGGTATATAGCATTATCTGAGTACATTGCAAACAATGACGGCCAAGTTAGCAATGCAGTTGAAGATAATAAAAATATCGCTAATGAGAATGACCAAAGTGACAAAATAAAAGAAAACAATAAACCACAAAATAACTTTGCCAATATTTCTAAATATTTGTTGATAATATTCCCAGTTGCCGTTATGTTATTAGGAGGCATAGGTTTTTTAGTTTATAAAAAAAATAAAAATAGGACAGATATGGATATCAAATAGAACATTTTGTAGATATCTTGCACAAAACGTTAGTATTAATTGCCACTCTTAATTACAATTCCCTAAAATACAAGGTTCTGACCACCATATACTGATGTTATATTCTCGCAAAACACCTGCAATACAGCGTTTTTTATTTGACAATGTGTGCGTAGGTTGACTAAATCACATATATTTGTTAAGTTTTCTTAGGTAATGAGATAAGGAAAAAATTATGGTAGCGGATTTGAATCTTGAGACAAAAAAAAGAACCAAGAAAGATGATAAAACTTTGAGGGATGAAAACGTCCCGGCTATTTTGTATGGCAAGGGAATAGAGAATGAGCAGCTTTGGGTCAACAAGAAAATATTTGACAAGGTCTATGATGAAGCGGGGGAAAGCACGATCTTGAAATTGGCGCTGGAGGGGAACGGAGAAAGGAATGTAGTTATCAAAGACGTGCAAAAGGATATTATAAGCGGACAGCCGATCCATGTCGATTTCTACCAAGTTCGTATGGATGAAGAAATTGAAGCCGAAGTGGAACTGGTCTTCGTCGGCGAGTCTGCGGCCGTGAAGGAATTGGGCGGAGTGCTGGTCAAGAATATGGATTCGGTTGATATCAAATGTCTGCCGGGAGACCTTCTCTCGAAAATCGAAGTGGACATCAGCCGGATAAAAACATTTGACGATTATATTTACGTCAAAGATCTGGCTATACCTGAAAAAGTCGAAGTCTTGGTTGACGCGGAAACGGTGGTGGCAATGGTGTCCCCGCCGAGAACCGAAGAAGAAATGGCGGAACTGGAAACAGAAGTCAAGGAAGACGTGACGAAGGTTGAAGGAGTCGTGAAGGAAGAAAAACCGGCCGAAGAAGGAGCCGAAGAAAAAGAAAAGCCGGAGAAAGAAAAACCTGCCTCGCCGACCCACTCCGCCGAGTCGAGGCGAGCAGGCGGGGGAGAAAAAAAGAAATAATCCTGAATTTCAATTATCAAAAAGGCACCCGTTAGCGAGTGCCTTTTTTTGAGGTTTGGGATATAATATAAATAGTGAAAAATTACGGTGAAAAATTTAAGGTTATTATTTGGACAATTATTTTTGTTTCAGGTTTTTTATTTTTAAATAGCAATTCTGTTTTGGCAGCTCAAGATCCGGCGAGCGCTAAACAGGACCTGGCGAATAAGATCAACGCGCTTCGAAGCCAGATCAATCAGTATCAGGATCAAATAGACGCGAAGAGCCAAAAGGCAGAGTCTCTCGGAAGGGACATCGAAGTTTTGGATGCGGACATAAACAAGATAGGGCTCCAGATCCAGGAAACCAATTTGGTAATCGGCCAGCTCAACGGGGAAGTAGACGCCAAGCAGGCGGAAATTGACGATATGGAAAAAAAAATCAAGGCGAAACAGGAAATTTTGGCCAAGTTTTTGCAGGAACTTTATGAGCGGGGCGATGTTTCCGTGAGCGAGCTTGTTTTCGGGAATAAAAATTTCTCCGATTATTTTTTTCAGTCAGACAGCCTTGTGTCATTTGAAGACCAGACAAAAGATATCTTTGATCAGCTGGTCAGTCTCGAGCAGGATCTCAAGAATCAAAGAAATGATTTATTGGACAAAAAGGCGCAACAGGAAAGCTATCGGTATATTCAAGTCGATCAGGAAAGATCACTGGAGGGAGAAAAGCAGATGAAAGATACGCTGATCGCGACAACAAAAAATGAGAAAGGCGCGTTGCAGCAGGAAACGGAGAAACTGCAGGCCGAGCTGAACGCAATCCAATCGCTGGGAGAGCCGATCGCGATGGATGAAGCAATAAAGGCGGCGCAATACGCCAGCAAGCTGACAAATGTCGCACCTGAATTCCTGCTGGGAGTTCTCCGCGTTGAATCGGGCCTGGGAACGAACGTGGGCGGCGGGCGGTACAAGACCGACATGAATCCAAACCAGTGGGG
>JAVHPA010000010.1:0-5795 GCA_036170345.1 Candidatus Moraniibacteriota bacterium | reverse complement strand
AGCTAAGCTTTTCCCTTACTCGCTATTCGCTCGCAATTCCTCAAAGCTTAGCTTTTTTTCAGAATCCGTCCGGGAAAAAAATATCTTTGCCGGTAAATTTATAATTGCTATTCAGTCTTTCTTTTCTTAAATTGATCATATCAGTCACCTGTTGATAACTTTTGCTGTCAAATGAAAAAACGGACTGCTCGTTGATATACGCCTGCTTTTTCTCTTCGCTCCAATCAGCATTAAAAATAATTTTATTCCATATCCAGACAGCATACGCCATAACTCCCAGAAATAGGATGAGATAAAACCAACGCAAAAGAAAGGCGCCTGTTTTTCGCAAAATTTCTTTCCCTTGATCCATTTTTGCCGCCTTTTTATTTTCCGTCATTGGTGTTCACAATAACCAGTGTGGTCATTTTAATGTTTTTATTTTCTGCGGGCGCTCCTTGTCCGGCAATCGGGTTTTCTGCCGAAAGGACTCCTCCCGCGGACGCTGTCGGTTGATTTAGTTTGTCCGGACCAGTCAGATCCATATTATATACACTGATGAAATATGGCAGATTTTCCATCTTATCAAGGAAGTCAACTGTTGTCGGATAAGTTCCCGTAAGTTCGATTGTAAAACCAAGTTTTGCCTTGAGCTGATCCGATTGTTTTTGTTTTTCTTTTTCGGCCGCCAGATCAGCCGCAATCTGTTGATCTTTTGTCAGCCCTTTTGCCGCGTCCTCTTCATTGCTGCTGCTTCCAGCACTCTTTGACTGGCCCATTTTCAGCTTGCTTAGATCGGCAGATTCTATTTTGATCGAATTTGAAGTATCAAAGGCGATTCCCTCAATCGAGCGAAGAAATATGACAGCGTCGTCCTTTCCGATCAGCATCTTGTCCATTTCGCTTTTGTAGCCTTCTATATCCTTAAGATCTTTTTTGAGTTTTAATATTTTGTCCCTTTTTTCTTGCAAAACGAGCGATTCGAGCTTTTTTTTCTGGATTGTCTCAGCCGTATCTCTTATTTGCTTGGTTTCATAGAAAAAAGCGAACCATCCGAGAGCGGCCACGGACAACAACACCAGGGCCAATGTTATAATTATTTTTTTGTCAGTCTTCCTGGCCATTAGGGGAAAATTAATTTTGATTTAAATATTTGCTATCCACATCCATTTCTATTTCGAAATTGAAATTTTTCGGCGACACCAGATTGGAAATAGGTGAATTGATGTTCTTATAGCCTTCCGCTTTCAGCTTTTCTTGAAAACCGAGAAAGGCTTCTCTGCTCTTTGAAAAACCTTGCAGCTTAAGATGAGCTCCCTCAACGTGGATAAGGCTTATTCGCATGTCGGGAGGAGAAATATCAGACATTTTCTTCAGCACTTTCGACCAGCGCGGAGTGTTGGATGAAATATTACTTATTTTTTGGGCGGACGCGTTCACTTCATTAAGAAAAGTTTCCGTCTGTTTCATTTCTCCATCGGCAGTTCCGGAATGATCATCAGCTGTATTTTGAACCGATCGATATTCAATATTCAGGATTAATCCAGCGGAAAAAAGAACTGCTGTGAGAACCAGCAACACAAAAATCAAGGAAAATCCGAAACGGCCGATTGTTCCTATTTTTTTTTCTGTTCCTATTTTTTCTTTCTGCTCGTCCGGCAGAATATTTATATTAATTTTCATAATCAAGTCCTCTCATGGCCAAGCCTATTGAAGTGGCAAAGGGAGATAAGTCTCTCGCGATATTGGCCGATAAATTTTGATTGATCCCAAGGCCGGTGGCCGGATTGCCCATGATAACCTCTTTTCCCAGCCGCAGAGAAAGAAAATCCGCCAATTCGCGAAGAAGAGATCCTCCCCCGGACAGGACAATCCGCTCAACTTTTTCCCGGACATTGATGGATTCCGAATAAAAGTTGATTGACCGGTCTATTTCCACCGCTAAATTTTCGACCAGCGGATTGTAGATATTATAAAGCATATCGTCTTTTTTCATCTTTCCCAGGCCGTACTTGGCTTTGAGATCCTCCGCTTTTTCATAGCCGATCCCCAGCCCTTTCTGGAGAGCGTCGGTAAAAGTTTTTCCGCAAAGCGGAATACTGGAAGAAAAATAGGGAATTTTATTTTTGCAAATCGCGAGACTGGTTTTATCGGCGCCGATATCAGCGATCAGTATGGGTTCCTTGTTATTTTCTTCGGAGGTCAAGCTTCTTATCGTGGCAATAATATCCACCTCGACGGCCAGTGGGTTCAGTCCGGAAAGAGATACGGCCCGGCAATAACCGTCAACCACCTCTTTTGGCACGGCCACCACCAGAACATCATTATTTTTTTCATTTGAATCAATGATCTGCCAATCCAAATATACCTTGTCGAGTGATACGGGAATGTTGGCTTCCGTCTCCCACTTCACCGCTTCTCCGGCTTCTTCCCTGGACATTTTTGGAATTTGAATGGTTCTGATAAAGGACTTGGTTTCGGGAACGGAAAAAACCACGAACTTCGTTTTGATCGGTTTTGGCCGGGAAGATTTCAGCAATTCTCTTATCTCTTTCGCCAGCTCTTCCGCTTGGACGATCTGCCCGTCTTGTATGATGCCTTTCCTCAAGGGTCGGAGATTGCATGCCGCCATCGAAAAGCCGCTTTTTTTTCCTTTCAGCTGAAAAGCCTTGATATAGCTGTCTTCTATTTCAAGACCGAAGCTTTTGGGCCTGATACCGAATAAATTGTGGAGTAATAAATTCATTTTATAATTATTGCCAGAGATCAATTAGATATTTGTCGCCGATTGTGACATACATTATCAAACGTTAAATTACTTTACAATTACATAAGATCCCGGTTGATACTGCCAGGAACCGCCCGGGCCGCTGGAAAAATTCGCGCTGATCAAACCGCTGTCGTAAGTCAAGGTCGCGCCGCCGCTCATGGTAATCTGCTTGCCGGTTACCTCCTTAAGCGCGGAGCCGCCATTGATAGAGACATTGCCGTTCTGGGCAATAATCGCGACCGTGCCCGCCCCGCCGGATAAAGATACCGCGTTGTGACCGCTGCAGCCGGGCGCAACCGGGCAGGCGCTGGTGGTAATGAGAAACGGATAACTTCCGGGCTGGCCGGAACCGGCAAAGGTCGCACCGCCATCCACAGTAGCATAGCCGTCGCTTACAACGACGCCGTCACTGCTTCCGTAACTTGGCGCGAGAACTATCTTTCCTCCTGCTGTCAGCTTAATGGTGCCCTTAACATAGAGCGTGCCGGAAACTGTCAGGGTTCCCCCGCCGTCAATCAACAAATTGCCGGTAATGACCCTGGGCCCAAGAGTGGCGCCCGCCGAATCTACATGATAATCTCCGTTAATCGTGTCGCCAGTCGCGGCGTCATCCTTCCAGTCCTGGATGTTGGCGTCAGAAAGCGGCATAGACTGCGGTGTTGGGTCAGGCTTCGAGACATCGCAGGCTTTATTGTTATTACTGCCACTCTGGCAATAGATCTTGCCTGTTACCGATGCTCCCTGAACCGTGTGCGCCCAAGCATTATCCGAACCGGTCGTGCCGACGTACACTCCGCCAACATAAGTATCTCCGCCTATAGTCGAGGGGCTGCCACCCAGATATATTTGGAAGTAACCATCCAAGCCGGAGGGAGTGGTGTTTAACCAGCTTGTGCTGTATTTCCCGATTTTCGCGGTTCCATTGGCATAACCGCCAGCGTTAGCGCCAATAATATAATACTTGGAAGAATTATTGGCAGAGTCGTCTAAGACCACCCAATAAGTCTGGTTGGGATTCAGAACCGGGGTAGATGGCATGGTTACTGTCGCCCAGCTGAAGGTTGTTCCGACATTGGTTGCCGAAAGAGTAGTCGTACCGGTCATTAATACTTCATTGCCCGGGGATCCAGCGTTGTCATTCACTATCTTCACGGTTATACTGCCTGAAGGCGAGTTGAATCTTTTGATGTAAAACTGGATATTGTTCACCGGCTGCGCTGTCGAAATTTTGAAGCTTTGGGCGAAATCTTGCGTGGCAGTGGCATCGGCAAATGTGACGCAGGTCGAACTCGTGCAAGAATTGATTGGCACTGGCGTAGCGTTGGCCTGGTCGGCGGAAACGCCTGGCGGGTTGGCCGCTGTGGCGCTCCCGGTAATGTGCACGCCGCTGGTGGCCACAATGCTGCCATTGGAATAGACATTTCCGTTCAGCGTCGCGCCGCCGTTCATAACAAAGCCCCCGGTTCCGACTTGCACGCCGTAATTGAACGTGATCACTGTATTACTAATCGACATTGTCGTCTTGACTACTCTAATGGCTTGGGGATTGGCGCTGTTTGAGACATATCCAGTCGAGGTGACCACTTTGGTGCTGCCATTGACGGTCGCCACTGATACGGTAAAAGTCCCGTTCCCCAACGCCGTATTGTTTTCCCCGCTGTAACCGGAATCATGGTTCAGCTGATAAGCCGCTTTATCAATTCCTGCTTCGGCCAGCTGCAGGGCCTGGGCGCCAGCAATAGTTTGGCGCTCGGATTTTTGGAAAGTAGCCATATAACTGGCGAGAGCAGCCGCAAATAATACAAGGACGGCAAAAAATACCAATACGATAATTATAATCTGTCCCTCCTGCCGCCTTTGGCCCGCTTCGCCAGAGCTTGAGCGAGGCGAGCGAGCCTCGCCTCTGGCGGGATTTTTCTTGGGATTTCGTTTCATTTATAGATTTCGTAAATATATTTCCTGTTTGAGGTGATATATGACAGTGCGTTTTCCTGCCGCCTTTTGTACTTGCATATCCGTGCTAATTTCGCTGGCTTGGGATAAATTGGCGTTATTATAAGTGAAAGTGAGCGCTGTAACCATCCCGCTGATTGTGGTAAGGCCGGAGGATCGGCTGCTCGCGGCATCTGCTTGCACCCGTTTATACAAATTTGTTCCAGTGATATAAAAAACCGCATAATCGTATTTCCCGCTGACGATGTTTTGCGACCCATCAATTGAAGGGATTTCCAGCACCAGAGTATGTTGATCAGTATTATAGACATTTCCGGAAAAGGTGTGACTGGCAATTATTTTGTCTGCCTGCAAAGCAGTGTTCTGCAGCTCCTTCATTGTTGCATGAGCGGAATCGGCTACGCTAACACTAGTTTGCTGGTAAAAATAAACATTGTAGTAATTATTATAAAGATAAGTTAGCGCCGCGAAAATAAAAATAAGAATAGCAACAGCAAATATTACCTCAATAAGAGTAAAACCTTTCTTCCCGAGCTTATTTTTTTTCATAAAATTACAACCCGCCTGTTTTTGTGATGAGAGTGGTAAGTGAAATATTCTTGGCAGATGTGCCGACAGCTTCTCTCCACTGGATGGTTATAAGGACCTCCTTGGTGGTTGCGTTAAAATCCGTAATAGCCATGGCGGCCGTACTGCTCGAAAGGGCATTCAATTGAGAATCCGAAAAGCTGCCGCTCGCGGGCAAGGCAGTATAGCCACCGGCTCTTAATTCCTCCATTTTGTTATTTGCCACCCGCAGGGCTATTTCTTGGTTCTTGGCATATTGGATTAAACGCACATTGCCCAAAACTGCTTGGTACAAAGCCAATATCAATCCGATAATGAAAAGTGAAATGATCACCTCCAGCAGTGAGAAGCCCGATTTTGAATTTAATTTTGTTTTTAGTTTCAAGGCGGTTTGTGAAATGGTTACCCGGATACATTACATCTGATCCATGACTGAATACATCGGCAGAATCATCGAAACAGCGAAGAAGCCGACAGCTATACCAATGATGACCATCAGCACCGGCACGATGATTGAAGACAAATA
>JAVHPA010000009.1:0-5822 GCA_036170345.1 Candidatus Moraniibacteriota bacterium | reverse complement strand
AGAAATCATCACTTTTGTCGATACTCCGGGGCATGAAGCTTTTTCCTCTATGCGCGAACGCGGTGTAAGCCTGGCGGATATCGCTATTCTGGTTGTCGCGGCGGATGACGGCGTGCGTCCCCAGACGGAAGAAGTGATCCAATATCTCAAAGAAAAGAAAATTCCGATGGTCGTGGCGATCAATAAGATCGACAAACCTAATGCCAATGTTCAGAGAGTGAAACAAGAGCTGGGCGATCGGGGGATTATGATAGAAGAATGGGGAGGCAACGTTGTTTCAGCGGAAATTTCGGCTAAACAGAATATCGGGATCGACGAATTGCTCGATATGATCCTTCTGGTCGCAGAAGTCGAGGATTTGCGAGCGGATTATAAAAGACCGCCGCTCGGAGTGGTGATCGAATCACGCCTTGATCCAAAAAAAGGAAACATTGCCACGGTTCTTGTGAGAACGGGAACATTGAAAGAGGGGCAAGATGTGTCAGCTGGTTCCATAGTCGGGAGAGTCAGAAGACTCGAAGACTTCAAGGGCAAACAGCTGAAAGTTGCCGGTCCTTCCACACCGGTAACAGTAATCGGACTCAATAGTTCGCCAAATGTAAACGACGTCCTTCAGGGAGTGACGGATCTCAAGGCGGCGAAAGTCGCGCAAAAAGAAATGCAAGCGGGAAGTTTTGGCGAGACGAAAAAATTTGATTCCCGGCAGATGATGAAAACCATCGAAAATGAGAACATAAAAAAATTGAATATAATCCTCAAGACGGATGTGCAGGGTTCTCTTGAGGCCATTGAACAAATTCTGGGGACTATAAAATCGGATGAGGTCGGTCTTGATTATATCAAGCAGGGAGTGGGAGATATCACCGAATCGGATGTGAAACTTGGGCAAAACTCCAAAGCCGTTGTTTTCGGCTTCAATTCCCAGCCGACCACCGTTGCTAAAAGGCTGGCCCAGATGAATAATGTGGAGATAAAATCTTATCGGGTGATCTATGAGCTGGTTGATGAAATCAAGAAGCGCTTAAGCGATATGCTGGGAGAGGAAATCGTCCGCACGGATCTAGGGAAACTCAAAGTGCTGGCAATCTTCAAGACGGGCAAGCAAGATATGATCGTGGGCGGAAAAGTAATTTCCGGAAAAATGGCGAGCAAAGAAAATATTGAAGTTTTACGAGAGCCTGCCCGAAATGCTTCGCCAAGTGAAGCAGGCGGGGAAAAATCTTTAGGGCGGGGGGAGCTTATTAACCTCCAACAAAACAAGGTTGATGTGGACGAAGTGAAAGAAGGCGTTGAATGCGGAATCACTTTTTTTGGGGAAACAAAAATAAAGGAGGGGGATGTGCTTGTCTGCTTTCATGAGGAAGTGGTTAAGAAAATTTTGTAATTGGGGACCATAAATTATTTTTTTATGACTTTTTCCCGCGTTGATCGCGTCAACGAACTGATAAAGGAGACTTTAGCTAAAATAATTGCCGAGGAGGTCGATATTCCCCTCGGTGTTTTTGTCACGATTTCAAAGGTTGACACTTCGCGGGATCTCCGCTATGCTAGAGTGTTTGCTAGTGTTTTCCCGGAAAAGAAATTCGGGGAAACGCTTCGGGCTCTCGGCAAGAAAATATATTTTATCCAGGGAAAATTGAATAAGCAACTCCATATGAGACCTCTTCCCAGAATCGAATTTGTTCCCGACAAAACGGAAGCCGAAGCGGATAAGATAGAGAAAATACTCAAGGAAATTGTTTGATCTCGCACTTTTAAACCAATTATGAATTATCGCTTTGCCAAAGAATTTACCGAAATAAAAAAAGAACTGGAAAAAAGCCGGAGAGTTTTGCTTGTGGCTCACTCGGCGCCGGACGGGGACACGATAGGCTCGGTATTTGCTCTCAAGGAATACATATCCGGCTTCTTGGGAAAAGAAGTGAAAGTAACCTGTCCGGATTTTCTTCCCCAGCACCTCAAGGATTTTTTGGCAGGAGGGAATGTGATCGGTCCGGAAGAGGTGAGTCTTTCCGATTTTGATCTGATCATCGGCTGCGACGCGGTTGAAAGAGGATTTGAAAAAATTGTGTCTTCGAAAAACGAGCATCAGAAAATAATTCTTCTTGACCACCACACGACTTTGCGGATGAACAAGATTAAGCCGAATATAGCGATAAGCGACGAAAAATATTCTTCAGTTTGTGAAATACTTTATGATTTTTTTGATTTTCACCGGATTGAGCTGAACCGAAAGATGGCTGAATTCCTCTTGCTTGGCATATTAGGGGACACGGGAATTTTTCAGCACGCCAATACCACTCCCAAAGTAATGGAGATCACGGCCAAACTGATGAAAAAAGGAGCTTCCATTTCGAGGATTATCCGTCTCGTTTTCAAAAACAAAAGGCTTGAAACCCTAAAATTATGGGGAAGAGCCATGGAAAGAGCCGAGATTAATCCAAAAACGGGAGCCATTATGTCTTACGTCACAAAACAAGATCTCGAAGAGCTTCATGGGGACGCAGAAGATATCTCCGGAGTGGCAGAGATTCTCAACACCGTTTCCGGAACAAAATTCTCCCTGGTTTTGTCAGAGCGAGGAAAAGGTCGTGTCAAGGGAAGTCTTCGCAGCGAAGAATATAAGAATGTTGATGTTTCAGAAATTGCGAGATTATTGCGGGGAGGCGGACATCGGTTATCCAGCGGGTTTGAGATAAAAGGAAAATTGACGAAAGTTGGAGATGGATGGAAAATAGAATAAAGTCAGTTATTTAATTTTCAATGTCTCGATACAAAAACCTTGAAGAAAAAATGAAAGCTTGCCGCAAATGCCATCTTCGCGACACTTGCCTCAATGTCGTGCCGGGGGAAGGCAGCGAAAGCGCGGAGATCATGTTTATCGGAGAGGGTCCTGGGGAAAATGAAGATAAGCAGGGACGGCCGTTTGTCGGCGCAGCCGGGAAATTTTTGGATGAGATGATTGGGCTGATCGGAATGAAGCGGGAAGATGTTTTTATCGCTAATATCATCAAATGCCGTCCGCCGGGAAATCGCGATCCAATGCCCGAGGAAGCGGAGGCCTGCTGGCCGTGGCTCCTCGAACAGATAAAAATCATCAAGCCGAAATTGATTGTGACTCTGGGCCGGCACGCGATGGAGCGATTCCTGCCTAACCAAAAAATTTCCCAGATTCACGGAACAGCTCTTCGGCGCGAAATTCCCGGCATCGGCCGCCAGGTATTTTATGCTCTCTATCATCCCGCGGCGGCGCTCTATCAGGGAAGTCTTCGTGAAACTATCAAAACAGACTTTAAAAAAATCCCGAAAGTGCTTGCGGCGATTAGAAAGGGAGATGGGAAAAATAGTAAAACAGAAGTTCAGATGGATGCCGATAGGTTTAGTAATGAAAATAAACAAGAAGCGCTGTTTTAAATTTCGCTACAGTATATTGCATTGCAGTGAAATAATAATAGTAATTTGCTCGTTGACCGCAGAATTTTTTGGTGGTATTTTTTACAGCAGGTGGCTCGGCGGGATTTTATAAGTCGTTCATTAACATATTGCGTTCTTAACACCATATTGCTATACTTGCAGTATGTATTGTAACCACCTGATAATATGGGAATAAAGTATAGCGTAAATGAGAGTTTTTTTGAAAAATGGTCACCTGAGATGGCTTATGTGTTAGGATATTTGTATGCTGATGGCAATCTAGAAGATGCTTACTACATAAGAGGAAAATACACAAGGGTATCGAGCATTGAAAAAGAAAATATTATGGTTATTAGGACGCTAATGAATTCTCAGCATAAGATCTATGAAATTGATCCGAAAATTAAAAAACGACGTAAGAGGTACTTGTTAAGAATTGGCAGCCATAAAATATACAATGATCTTATAAAACTTGGATTATTTCCAAATAAATCTTTGACAATAAAATTTCCTCGTATCCCTTCAACATTTCTAGATCATTTTGTGTTAGGATATTTTGACGGAGATGGTTGTGTGCGCATTTGCAAAGAAAAAGGCAAGAGAAAAGCGATGATTTTAAAAAAATTGAGTGTTGTGTTTACCTGTGGAAGTTTTTCTTTTTTGAAAAGTCTAAGCGCGCGACTCAAGGAAGGGGCTGGTACTAATCATACGAAAATTTATAATGGTTGCAGATCTTTTATGTTGAGTTATTCTACTAGTGATAGTATAAAAATATTCAAGTTTTTATATGGAAAAGCAAAGCGGCCAATATTTTCAAGGAGAAAATTTGATATTTTTCGTGATTATTTTGAATTAAGACCACAGAGAGTTGATGAAGGGATAAAAAAGATATTAAAATATGGCCGGGTGGCGAAGTAGCTAACGCGGCGGTCTGCAAAACCGCTATTCATGGGTGCAAATCCCATCTCGGCCTCAAAAGTAACTACCGCCAGCGTGACGGAATCGGCATACGTGCGACACTTAAAATGTCGTGGAGCTTGCTCCATGTGGGTTCGACCCCCACCGCTGGCACAATGTTAAACGAAACACTAAAAAAATTAATAATTTCCGCCGATGATTTCGGCAAAAGCGAGCTGGTCAACAAAAATATATTAGAACTGGTTCGGCTCGGGAAACTTGATCGGGTTTCAGTGATGGCTAATGGTAATTTCAGCCTGGAAGAAATAGGTGAAATCACAAGATCAGGAGTGAAACTTGATATCCATCTGGACCTGGCCAATGTTCCGCGGAAAGAAAAAAGGCTGAAAAAGGGGGTGCTAGGAAGAGGAATTTTATTTTTGCTGAAACATCTTGGCAGCAGGGAGTATAAAAACGAAAGAATAAGGGATAAGTGGACGGAGCAGATTGAAAAATTTCGCGAAATATTCGGCCGGCATCCGGACGGTATCAATTCCCATCAGCATGTTCATTTGTTCGGCCGATATTTTTTGATGGCCCTTGAGCTGGCGGAAAAATACAGAATACCTTATCTCCGCTTCGCTAAAAAAGATCTTTTGGGGTCTAAGACCAATATCCAAAGAATAGTTTATTTTCTTTGGAAAAGAGACAAAAACATTTTCAAGAATGATAATTTCGACGGACCGGATTATTTTGTCAGCCTTGATTGGATCAGAGATGTTGATAAATTCGTAAAAGATCTTCCGGAAGGAAAAACCGAATTGGCTTGTCACCCGGAGAGAGAAGATGAGTTTGAGCTTATCAAAAAATATTTCTAGATTTTCTGAAGGGTGGCCAAAAAAATTTATTCAGCTCAGAATATCAAGAAGATTTTGTCCCGTCATTTCCGGCGGGATTTTTATATTCATGGAACTCAAGACCGTCGGGGCGACATCGCTCAAAAGCCCCCGCACGTTATTTCTTTCTTCGGCTATCCGGGATTCGCCTTTCTGGCGCTGATTCTGCGGAGTGATATACCAAAGGGGAACCGGGAAAGTTGAATGCTCCGTGTCGATTTCTTCGGTGCGAGGATTGATTATTTCTTCAGCATTGCCATGATCAGCAGTAATAAAAAGAGTTCCGCCCAGCTTGAGAACTTCAGGTATTAATTTTCCCAGGCATCGATCCACGATTTCAATGGCGGAAATAGCAGCTTTGAGATCTCCGGTATGGCCGACCATATCCGGATTGGCGTAATTGATCAGAACAAAAGAATACTTTCCGGTTCCCAGCTCTCTAATTGCTCTTTCCGTGATGGGAAAAGCGCTCATTTCAGGAGCTTTGTCATAAGTTGAGACAGACTGGGATGGTATCAATATTCTTTCCTCGTTAGGAAAAGGTTCTTCCCTGCCGCCGTTAAAAAAATAGGTGACATGGGCGTATTTTTCCGTTTCGGCGATTCGGAGCTGGTG
>JAVHPA010000008.1:1461-5830 GCA_036170345.1 Candidatus Moraniibacteriota bacterium | reverse complement strand
ATTTTTTTTGAGCTTCAAGCCAGAAGTGAATCAGCCGGCGATGGCGATACTTTGCGCAATTGCGGGCGGGGCAGTGCTCGGATTTCTGGTTTTCAACTGGAATCCGGCGAAAATTTTGGCAGGGACGAGTGGAGCCTGGTTTTTTGGATTTATTCTGGCCAGCCTTTCCATATTCGCGGGGGCAAAAATTGCGACCGTGATGATGGCCGCCTTGATCCCGATATTAGATTTAGCCAGAGTCGTTTGGGAAAGGTGGAGAAGCGGACAATCTATTTTTCAAAAAGATCATCGGCATTTGCACTATCTGTTGCTTAATGCGGGAATAAGCGAACGAAAAATATTCTTCCTCTATTTCTTTGCGAGCGTTTTGATTGGAAGTGCGGCGCTGAATTTGAGAATTTGGGGAAAATTAGCTATAATGGTGTCAGCAATCATAATTTATTCATCCTTCTTTATTTTATGGCCAAAAAAACAAAAATAATAATAGTTTCAATTTTGATTTTCCTGGGGATCATGTTAATTGTTATAAACTACGTATTCAGCGAAGTTTATTCAACTGCCGGCAATCCGATCAGAAAAGTTTATTTCAAGAACACTTTTGTCAAGGCGGAGGCGGTGAGCGACCAAAAAAAAATCGAACTGGGACTGGCGGGAAGAAAAGAGCTTCCAGCGGGAAGGGGAATGCTCTTTTTGATGCCCAAAGCGGATTATTTGCGTTTTTGGATGAAGGGAATGCAATTTTCGATCGATATAATCTGGATCGAGCAGGGCCGGGTTGTCGGGTGCGAGAAAAATATTTCTCCCAAAGACGAGCGAATATTCACTTCACCGACTATGGCGGGTCTTGTGCTTGAGACGCCGGCCGGATTTTGCGACAAATATAACGTTGCCATCAATGATGTGATAGGGATTTAACAATAAACTTGCCTAAATAAAAGCCTTTTGCTAGACTGCTAGCGCTAAGTTGTAAGAAACTTTATTTTATGAAAGAATTAGTAGCCAAATTTGTAAAAAACATAAGGATAAACGAGAAATCCATCAATTTTCTGCTTATTTTCATTTTAGGATTTCTGGTCGGAGTGGCGGTAAAAACGGAAGCCAAAAAGAGAATAACCATTGGATATAACGATTATCAAGTTGGCGGAATGAAACAGGGATTTAATTTAATGGATCAGACTGCTGCGCAACCGGCAGCAGACAGTAGCGCTCCCCAGCCTGATAATAGCGCCAATAGCAATTCTGACAACGGCAATAACGGAAATGCCCAACCGCAATAAGCCAGAATTTATAAATAGCGAATATTAAGCCTTAATTATTTGAAAATGGACGAAAAAAACGAGGAAAAAGCGGCATCTGATATGCCGAGCGTTGCGAAGGAGGAAGAAAAAGAATTAATAATAAAAGAAAAAGACAGCCATCCGGAGAAAAAGAAGATGAAAAACTATATTTCGATCATTATTCTGCTCGCCGGGCTTCTCGTGGGCAGCATTTTTGTCGACGTGGCGCAATTTTTCAGCCATCAGGGAATATCTCCCCGTGTTTTCAAGGATCTGGAAATCTTTCCATTTGAAGGAAAAACCTGGGTAGCCTACAACGAACCGGTGGTGAACGTCCAGGTGGTAACCGACAGCAAATGCGAAGCTTGCGATCCGACAGAGCCTCTCAAATGGCTGAAGCGGGTTATGCCGACTCTCATGGCGAAAAAAGTGGAAATTAGCTCTCCGGAAGGAAGTAGTCTGGCTTCCCAATTTAAGATCAAAAACATCCCAGCTTTTATATTCGATGAAAGCGTGACCAAGACCGATGTCTACGCGCAGGCTCAGGCAATTTTCACGAAAGAGGGAAATAATTATTTGATGGACACGAACCAGGTCGGGATCAAACCGGGGAAGTTTTTGGAAACGCCGACAGTTTCTGACGATGACGCTCAAGTGGGGCCGAAAGACGCTAAAGTCAAGGTGGTTCTCTTTAGCGATTTCCAATGCCCTTATTGCAAGACTTTTTATGACACCTACAAGCAGGCTATCAAGGATTATGGCGACCGAGTACTCTTTGTCTTCAAACATGTTCCGCTTGATTTTCACAAGCAAGCTATGAACGCGGCGATGGCGGGAGAATGCGCCCAGGAACAGGGAAAATTCTGGCAAATGTCGGACAAGCTCTATACGGCCCAAGCGGATTGGAGCAATACTGATGGAACAGCGAAATTCAAAACATATGCGGCACAACTCGGCCTAAATGCGGCGACGTTTAATAAATGCATGGATGATTCTAAATACAAAGACAAGATTGCGGCCGACCAGGCTGAAGCTCAAAATTTCGGAATTTCCGGCACGCCTTCCTTCTTTGTGGATGACCAATTTTTCGGCGGTGTCGTCCCCTATGATCAATTGAAGAAAACGCTGGACGGAGAGCTGGCGAAATAGGCTATAGTTGAAAGCTTTATCGAAACTCGGCTTCTTGTTTGAAGCCGAGTTTTTTTTGTGCTATAATATTCCCATGACCCGGTAGTGAAATTTTGACTGGCCTGTGGCCAAAACGTTTGCTATACGGGCAAGAAAATTTCGAGATGATTTTTCAATTATAAAGTTTTGCTCTCATTTGCTTGAGGTCAAAATTCTACTACCGGGATGAAACTCGACAAGAAAATTTTCGAAATTATTTTTCACGCGCGGGGCGGGCAGGGGGCGAAAACAG
Organism: Candidatus Moraniibacteriota bacterium; assembly: GCA_036170345.1. Taxonomy (GTDB): domain Bacteria; phylum Patescibacteriota; class Minisyncoccia; order Moranbacterales; family UBA11712; genus Fen-1326. The sequence goes on along the minus strand of JAVHPA010000008.1, from coordinate 3,133 downwards.
CGGCCGAACTTCTGGCGCAAGCGGCTCTTCGGGAAGGGAAATTCGTCCAGGCTTTTCCGGATTTCGGGCCGGAAAGATCGGGTGCGCCGATGAAAACATATGTCCGGATTTCCGACGAACCGATCCGGACGCACGAGCCGGTGGTTGATCCGGATATGGTGGCCGTGCTCGACGAAACGCTTTTGGGAGTGGTGGATATTTCCAAAAATCTTGACGAGAATGAAAGCTTGATCGTGAATACTACCAAGGACAGGGAAACTGTTTCCCGAGAGACGGGATATGTCGGCAATATTTATCCGATTGACGCCTTCGGTCTTTCGATGGAAGTTATCGGCGAACCGCGGCCGAACACGGCTATTCTCGGGAAAATTATAAAAGTCACGGAAGTTGTCCGGCTGGAAAGCGCGACGGATGTTTTCCGGGAAAAATACACGGATAAAATCGGCGCGGAAAAGACGGACAAGAATGTGGCGGCGATTGAGAAAGCGTATGACAGTTTATAAATTCTAAGGCCAGGTTTCCTAACATCCGATGTTAGGAGCGTCCTAACATCGGATGTTAGGGTTTAGGAAACATGCAAAATTGGCAAACAATTGAAGAAGGCGCAGTCATCAAGCACGATATTAAAAAATCGCCTCGCACCGGCGATTGGCGATATATGAAACCGGAAATAAATAAGGCCGAGTGCATTGGTTGCGGGCAATGCATGCCGTATTGTCCCGAAGCGGCCATTGATTTTGATAATCAAAAAAAAGCGGATATAGATTATGATTTTTGCAAAGGCTGCGGTGTCTGCGCGACGGTATGTCCCAAAAAAGCGATAAATATGATGAAAAATTAAAATAATGGCCGAAAAGAATAAAAATTTAGCCTTAACCGGCGGCGCGGCCGCGGCGGAGGCCTTGCGGCAAATAAATCCCAATGTGATGCCGGTTTATCCCATTACGCCTCAAACGCCGATCATCGAAACTTTTGCGAAATTTGTGGCGGATGGCGAAGCGGACACGGAAATGATCGAAGTGGAATCGGAGCATAGCGCGATGAGCGCGGCGGTAGGCGCGCAGGCGTCCGGGGTTCGAGCCGTAACAGCTTCGAGCTCGCAGGGAATTATGCTGATGAGCGAGATTTTGCCGATTGCTTCGGGAATGCGGCTTCCGATTTTGATGCTCGTGAGCGCGCGGGCAATTTCGGCGCCGATAAACATTCACGGAGACCATGAAGATGTGATGGCAGTGCGCGATTTGGGCTGGATCCAAATATTTTCGGAAAATTCGCAGGAAGTATATGACAATACTTTTATCGCTTTGAAATTGGCAGAAGAAGCGCGCATTCCGGCCATGGTGATTATGGACGGTTTCACGACATCGCACAGCGTCGAAAATCTGGAAATTGTAGATCTGCCTTTGGTCAAAAATTTTATTGGCGAATATAAGCCCAAAAATCATTTGCTCGACATGGAAAATCCGATGACTTTCGGACCGGTGTCTCTTCCGAATTCGTTTTTTGAATTTAAGAGAGCGCAGATTGAGGCGATGGACAGGGTGCTGGAAGAATATAAAAATGTTGCCGAAGAATATGAAAAGATAAGCGGAAGAAATTATAACCTGTTCGAAAGTTATAGACTCGATGACGCCGAAAGGGCGATCGTCGTTGCTGGATCAACCGCCGGAAC
>JAVHPA010000008.1:0-1361 GCA_036170345.1 Candidatus Moraniibacteriota bacterium | reverse complement strand
ATAGACTCGATGACGCCGAAAGGGCGATCGTCGTTGCTGGATCAACCGCCGGAACAACCAAGGTGGCGGTGGACGAATTGCGGGAACAAGGAGAAAAAGTCGGATTACTCAAAATAAAACTTTTCCGTCCGTTTCCATATCAACAAATCGCCGAAGCGCTCAAAAACGTGAAAAATATCGCGGTTTTTGATCGAACCATGCCACTTGGATCGACAGCTCCGCTGCACGGCGAAATAATCCAGATTCTATGCACGATACCCAACAAAAAATATACCGTGCAATCCTGTATCTATGGCTTGGGTGGCCGGGAAATTTTCAAGGAGGATATAAAAAAAGTTTTTAAAGATCTGGGTAAAGATGAAGTCGAAGGAATAAAATATATAGGATTGAAATAAAATGAACAAAGACCTGACGAAAAAATTGGCTCCCGGACACGCGACTTGCGCCGGATGCGGAATTCCGGCCATTGTAAGGACGGTTCTCGGCGCGACGGATGAACCAGTGGTTGTTGTGAATGCTACCGGGTGTCTCGAAGTGACTTCGACGCTTTATCCCTATTCCGCGTGGAAAGTACCCTGGATCCACAATGCTTTCGAGAATGCGGCGGCTACGGCGGCAGGGGTTGATGGGGCAGTGAAGGCGCTTCGGAAAAAGAATAAAATTCCGGCGGATAAAAAAATAAAGATCGTCGTTTTTGGCGGAGACGGTGGGACGTATGACATTGGTCTTCAAAGCTTGTCCGGCGCGCTGGAACGGCAGCATGATTTTTTGTATGTTTGCTACGACAACGGAGCCTATATGAATACCGGCGGACAGAGAAGCGGCGCGACGCCGTACGGAGCGGATACGGAAACTACGCCGGCGGGAAAAAACAGTTTCGGAAAAAAAGAAAAAAGAAAAGATCTGATGTCAATTGTGATCGCGCATCATATCGCATATGCTGCCCAAGCCAATGCCGCATATCTTCCGGATCTGGCCAAAAAAGCCAAAAGGGCGCTCGAAATGGAGGGTCCGAGATTTTTGCTGGTGCTCCAACCCTGCACGAATCTCTGGAAATTTTCCACTTCGCAGTATGTGAATATAGGAAAACTGGCGACCGAAACCAATTTTTGGCCTCTTTGGGAATATGAAGATGGAAAATACACAATTAACTGGGCGACCGAAAATCCGAAACCGCTCGAAGAATTTTTGAAAACGCAGGGGCGATTCAAACATCTTTTCAAACCCGTCGGGGAAAAGGTGATTGCCGAGATGCAGAAAGAAGTGGATGAAAATTGGAAAAGATTGATAAATTTGGCAGAAATATAAAGCTAAGCTTTGAGGAATTGCGAGCGAATAGCGAGTAAGGGAAAAGCTTAGCT
>JAVHPA010000007.1:0-5916 GCA_036170345.1 Candidatus Moraniibacteriota bacterium | reverse complement strand
GGGAGTAACGACAAAACGCGGAATCCGAGCAGGTTTCGGCGCCGGTCCGGCGTCTTCGTTTTTCGTTATATTATTTTTAATATCCTTCTCCCGCTGATAAAGTTCAACTAATTTTTTCGGATCAACTCCGAGATATTCAGCGTAGTTTCGCAGGAATCCTTTGACGTAAACATCGGGGGGCAGCGAATCATAATCGCCCTCTTCGATCATGGTTAGATACCGGACAGGGACCTTTGTCTCCCGGGAAATTTCCATGAGCGTTATCCGCCCTTCGGAACGTATTTTCTTGAGCTGTTCGCCCAGAGTGTAGGAATTGACTTTTTTTTGGGTAAAACCACGAAACATTTATCATGAAACGCGAAACATGTAACATGTAACGCGAGATTTAGTATTTATGAATAATAACAGCACAATAAAAACAGGAATATTCAAAAAGCCTGCTTGGATTTGTATTTTTGTTTTTTCTATTATAGCCTCTTTTCCCTGAATTTACCAGCTTACCGCTTTACATCATCTGCCATTTATCTCTTTCTTTCTGATCAATCATCTCATCTTCATAGCCTATTTTTTCCGCTGGCCTGTTTTCGCCGGTGCTTATCAAAATTTCCCGCGGCTTTGACCCGTCAGCCGGACCGATGATCCCGTTTTCTTCCAGAATATCAAGAAGTCGAGCCGCTCTCGCGTAACCGACCCGAAGTCTTCGCTGAAGAAGCGAAGCCGAGGCCTTGCCGGCTTTCATGACCGTATCTTTGGCTTCATCATATAATTCTTCCTCCCCTTCCAAATAAGAAGAACCGGTCCATTTTCCCCCGAAAACGTTTTTTTGCGGCGCCACCACATCCTCGTTATACTCAACATCTTCTTCAAGCTGCGATTTTATCGATTTTACCACCCTCTTTACTTCCGATTCCGAAACAAACACTCCCTGCGCCCTTTTCGGCTTGGGCGACTTGGCGGAAAGGTATAGCATATCGCCATTCCCTAAAAGTTTTTCCGCTCCGGCCATATCAAGAATGGTCCGCGAATCGATTTGAGTCGCTACCTGAAAAGCGATTCGGGAAGTGATATTGGCCTTAATAAGGCCCGTCAGCACCTCAACCGAGGGCCGCTGGGTTGAAACAATGAGATGAATTCCGACCGCCCGGGCCATTTGAGCCAGTCTCACGATAGCCGCTTCAACATCCTTTGAATGCGAAGCCATAATGTCGGCCAGCTCATCAATGATAATTACGATATAGGGAAGGCGTTTCATTTTTTCCTCGATCACTTCGCCCGTTTCTTTATTGGTATATGTTCTTTTCTGGCCTTCTTTTATCTTAGTGTTGTAGGAAAAGATATCTCGCGTTCCGGCTTCCTGAAGCAATTTGTAGCGGCGTTCCATCTCGCCGATTGACCATTTGAGGGAATTGGCCACTTTCCCGTTATCCACCACCGTCGGAGTGAGAAGATGCGGAATGCCATTGAAGGCAGTCAGCTCCACCCGCTTCGGATCGATAAGAATTAATTTGAGATCATCAGGCGTATTTTGATAAAGCAAAGAAGTAATGATCGTGTTGATGGAAACGCTTTTTCCGGTTCCGGTCGATCCGGCAATCATCAGGTGGGGCATTTCCGTGAGATCGCCCAGAATAAAGTTTCCTCCCACGTCTTGCCCCAAGACCAAAGTCAAGTTGGTTTTCCTTTCTTCGAAGACAGGGCTTTCGAGAATATCGCGCAAGCGCACCAGCGTCGATGATTTGTTCGGCACTTCAATTCCGATCAGCGATTTTCCGGGAATAGGTGTTTCTATTCTCAAGGGATGAGCCGCCAAGGCCAGAGAGAGATCATTTTGAAGCGCGGTAATTTTGCTCAATTTCATTCCGGCGGCCGGCTTGAAGCTGTATTGGGTAAACGAAGGTCCGACGCTGATCTCACCGATTTCAACATCAATTCCGAAATTTTTGAGCGTTTTTTGGATAATTTTGGCATTGGCCTCGATATCACCCGCCTTGGCAGTTCCGGTTGTCCGCTCCAAAAGATCGAGAGGCGGAAACTTCCAGCCCGAGCTGACGGAGTTCCTCTGCGGCATCGGTTTTCTTTCGGGAAAACTTCTTGTCATTTTGTTTTTAATCACCGAAGCCAGTCCGGCCGCTTTTTTTATTTTTTCTTCATCCGAAATTTGAGTTTCTTTTGCCGCTTCTTCTTCCGGGGTTTCTTCTTCGTCTTTTTCTGTTTTTTTGAACCAATCAATCGGACGCATCAGAGCCCGAAGAGGAACATTAAGCGCCAAAAGAAGCGAAGCCAGAGCAACCGCAAGAAGAACAATAAGACCAGCCGAGAATCCAAAAGTCTTAAGAGTTGGATAAGCGGCCGCCGCGCCCAAGAATCCTCCGCTAAGTCCTTTTCCGGCAATAGCCGTCATTTTATTCAGCGGATTGAAAATATGGATTATCCCCAGAATGGCCGCGTAGAAAAGAATGAATCCGGCCGCGACAAAAACATAATATGATTCCGTGTCCCGCCGGAAATACATGAAGCCGACGGCAATCAAAAGAACCGGCAGTAAAAACCGGCCAATGCCAAAAGCCAGCGCTAATAATTTATTGAGATGTCCCCCGAACACTCCCGCTCCTCCGAACAAACTGAAAACGCTCAAAATTGCCAGAGCTATCAAAAACACAGCCACGATACTTCTCTTCGTATCGCTTTTCAAGCCCTTTTTTCTATAATAACTGCCTTTCCCGTTTCCATTTTCACTATTTTTTTCTTTTTTCTTTTTTCTCCCCATTTTATCTAGAAGATTGATTACTGATTTATATTAGCATATTATTTAAGTTATTTCCAGTTTTGGTATTGACAATAACTCGGCTTTGTGATAGGGTGCAGGACAATGGTACCGAAAAACAAAAAGAAAAGCAGAAAATCGCACAAGCTGCCGAACAACTCGAAAATGACCAAATAAAAATTAACGAAGAAATAGGAAAATTTTAGTTTGTTTTTTAAGAGGGAATTAAAAAGTATCCGCACCAGCGCATATTTTTCGATTCTCTTTTTTTATTTTTTCACATAAGCATTAATAAAATTATCATGAGTGAAAAATTACCTTATACCGAACCTAAATTAAATGGATCTTCCTTTAATTGTCCTCGTTGCAAAAGCTTTTCGCATATGCTTTGGAGTTCTCTGTGGACTGATGGAAATTCCACGCTGGCCAAAAATCTTAAAATTTCATTTTGCAGTCATTGTGGTGAATATTCCTTATGGTTCGGAAATAAAATGATATTTCCAGCAAATATTTTAGTTGAAATCCCAAATGGGGACTTGCCGGACGAAATTAAGGAAGACTATATTGAGGCTGCAAATATTGTCAACGATTCACCAAGAGGTGCTGCAGCGTTACTTAGACTTGCAATTCAAAAATTATGTTTGAATCTCGGCGAGGAAGGAAAAAATATAAACAATGACATTGCCAGCCTAGTAAAAAAGGGGTTGCCCGAAAGAATACAGAAAGCACTTGATACCGTCCGTGTCGTCGGTAACGAGGCCGTTCATCCCGGCGTATTAGATATTAAAGACAACCGGGAAATTGCATTCGCGCTATTTAAGCTCATTAACATAATCTCCGAAAAGATGATTTCGGAAGAAAAAGAAATAGATGAAATATACAATAGCTTGCCTGAAGAAAAATTAGAACAAATAAAAAATAGAGATAAATAAACAAGAGCCAGTGAGTTGGTCGCACTGGTGGCGTCATAATAATTATTAACAAGACTAAAATGAAAAGAAAAGTTTATTTCGTTTCTCCCAACTCGGGAAATGATGAAAAAGACTGGAAAGTTAAACTGCAAGGGAATCAAAAGGCTTCTGCGCTTTTCAAGAACAAAGAGGAGGCAGTTGATCGTGCAGTAGAATTAGCAAAAAAAGCTGCATTGGGACAAGTTCGAATACAGAACCGAAAAGGTATTATCCAAACGGAGTACACATACGGGAATGATCCGAGGAAAATAAAGGGGTAAAAGTTTTAAAAAATAAAGCATGTCGTCCAAGATTTCTCGCTCAAATTAACAGATGGAGAAGAAGATGAGAAACGGCAAAACGATGCTCAGTTTCCCCAACTCGAAAGGGCTGGTTTTTTGTCTCGGGAAAATGTATAATAAAACCATGAAAAACCGCACCCTGTTTTTCGGTGACAATTTGGAGATTTTACGCCAAAAAGTTCCTGACGGAATCTTTGATTTGATTTACCTCGATCCGCCGTTTAATTCGAATCGGAATTATAATGTTCTTTTTAAGGAAGGATTGCGGGACAGCCCCGCACAGGTGCACGCCTTTGAGGATTCATGGCATTGGTCTCACGAGTCGAAAGAAAATTTTGATCATCTCGTGACAAAAACCAATCAGGATATTTCAAATCTGATGCTGGCATTGGAACAAACGATCGGCCACAACGATATGATGGCTTATTTGACTATGATGACGGTACGGTTAATTGAACTTCATCGCGTTTTGAAAAAAACCGGAAGTATATATCTGCATTGCGATCCGACTGCCAGCCATTATTTGAAAATCGTGATGGATGTTATTTTTGGAAAGAAAAATTTTAGAAACGAAATAGTCTGGAAGAGATCCGTACCCCATAACGATGCAAATAAATTTGGGTCGCGGCACGATATCATATTATACTTTGGAAAAACAGAAAATCCGACCTGGAATAAAATCTACGCCGAACATTCAACTGAATACATCAAAAATTTTTACAAGACAAAAGACGAAAAAGGAAGACCATACCAGCTTACATCGGTTACTGCTCCTGGTGGCAGAGGTCCCAAGTATGAATTTCTGGGTATTGTGCGAAATTGGAGATATACAAAAGAAAATATGGAAAAGTTATACAAAGAGGGCAACATTATACAAACAAAAGCAGGGACTGTGCCTCGATTTAAAAGGTATTTGGATGAACAAAAAGGCGTTCCGCTACAAGATATTTGGGATGACATTAAATTTATTCAAGGAAGATCAGATGAATTTTTAGGTTATCCGACACAAAAGCCAGTTAGCTTGCTTGAGAGAATAGTTAAGGCGAGTTCAAAAAAAGGCGACTGGATTCTTGATCCTTTTTGCGGTTGTGGAACGACGATTGCCGCGGCGGAAAAGTTAAAGAGGAATTGGGTCGGTATTGATATAACCATGCTTTCGATAAACTTGGTAAAACACAGATTGGAAAAACAATTCGGCTTGGGAGTGAAACAGATGAATGTGGACGGCGTGCCAGCAGATCTTTCAGGAGCCAAAGCACTATTCAATAAAGATCCCTTCGAATTTGAATATTGGGTGCTAGATCTAGTCAACGCTATGCCCGCACAGAGCAAGAGCAAAGAAAATATGCGAGGAGCGGACAAAGGCATTGATGGAGTCATCACCTTTCACAAGGATGTTGATAATGGAAAATGGAAATATGGGAAAATTATCGTGCAGGTAAAAGGTGGAAAAGTACAGCGAAATCAAATCGCAACTTTGAAAGGCGACGTCGAACGGGAAAAAGCTGACGGCGGATTATTTATCACCCTTGAAAATCCGACCGCACCTATGAAATCAGAGGCGGTGGATGCCGGAAGTTTTTCCGTTCATTTCTCGAAAGAAGAATTTCCGAAAATTCAAATCCTGACCGTTGAAGAATTATTAAGCGGGAAAAAACCAAATCTTCCATTAGGATTCGCAAAAAATTATTTCAAAGAAGCAAAAGCCATTGAAGCCGAGGAAAATCAAACAAATAAATTCGACTTTAAATTTTAATCTACCTCAACATTCAATGTTGGGGTTTTATTATAACCTGCTTTCTTATATTAAAATAATCCCTTAAATAAGGGATTATTTTTGGTTTTGGGGCCGGTTTTAAAATGTTTCACGCGAATGCGTTTCCTGCTCAATAGCTTGGAT
>JAVHPA010000006.1:5720-5957 GCA_036170345.1 Candidatus Moraniibacteriota bacterium | reverse complement strand
TCAGATAAGATAATTTTTTTTCCGGGAACAAAGTCTTCGCCGCTTTCCCTGCCGGATCTTTTTTCCGAAATATATTCTTCGATCTCCGCTTCTTCTTCGTCGCTAAACTTCGTTCCGTCATCTTTGAAGGGTTTGAGCCCGTTGTGTTCGTATGGATTGTGCGAAGCCGAAACAACAATCCCCGCTCCCATATTTTCCTCGCGTGTGAGAAACGAAACACCCGGAGTCGGAATCACG
>JAVHPA010000006.1:0-5710 GCA_036170345.1 Candidatus Moraniibacteriota bacterium | reverse complement strand
CCGGCGCGCCGGGTGGGCCAGCTCCGTCGCCTTGGCCAGGAGCGCCTCGGCGCCCGTTGAAACAATTCCAGAGACAACCGCCTCTTCCAGCATCGGTCCGGATTCGCGAGTGTCTCTCCCAATGACGATCTTCGCCGGTAAATTTCTTTTCCGGCAAAAAAGCGCCATGGCCTTTCCGAACATAGTTGCGATCTCCACGTTCATTTTTTCTCCGCCCGCTATGTCTCTGATGCCGTCGGTGCCGAATAATTTCATCCCGTTAGACATTAACTAATTATTATCTATGAGACATTTTTGGAATTTATCAATCCTGCCAGTTCCTGTAAAATAATACAGATGTCTAACGGGATTCATACTATAAATTTTTCTATTTCAGTCTGCGCTTTTTCAATATCTTCTGGACATCCGACCGCCATCCAGCGAGTCGTTTTCATAACTTTTATCGAATAGTCCTTGGCCATTACTGCAAGAGTCTGCGGCAGACCGTATTCGGTATCAGAAACCGGCACTAGATCATAATCAAAAAAAATTTTATTTAGAATGAAAGCATTCGTGCTGACCAAGCCCTTTCCTTCCATCTTTGGTTTTTCCACAATTTCGATTAGTTTGCCGTTTTCATCGGTTTTCAGGACTCCAAATCTTGAAGGATCATCCACTTCTTGCGCGAGTATTGCTAAATCTTCCTTCATCATATTTTCCAAATCTTTCTTGTAGTAAAGATCATCACCCATGACAACCAAGAATTTTTCATTAACCAAATACTTGCATGTATGAAGAGCCCCGCCCGTTCCATTGAGTTCGCTTTGAAAAACATATTTTATTCTTCTTCCTTTCCACTTTTCCCCGAAATATTTTTTGATATGCTCTCCCAGATAATTGACAACTATTATGACCTCGTCAATCTCATCCGGAAGGAAACTCAAAGTATATTCCAAGACCGGCTTTCCTCTTATCAGAAGCATCGGTTTGGGAATGTCGTATGTCAGCGGCCGCATACGAGTCCCTTTTCCGGCGGCTAAAATTACTGCCTGCATATCTTTTTTTCTAAGGCTTCTTCTAAGGCTGAACCTTAGCATCGGCTAAGGTTCAGCCTTAGAGCATCTCATATCACAAAATTAATTAGACGGTCGGGCACGAAAATAATTTTCCGGATATTTTTTCCGTCGATATATTTTACTATTTTATCCTGCGCCAGCGCTAGTTTTTTCACTTCCTCTTCCTTGACACCTGCCGCAACTTCCACCTGATCTCGGACTTTGCCGTTTATCTGGATAACCAGCGAAATTTGTTCGTCCCTTATCAGTTTCGGATCATATTCCGGCCATTTTTCAAGGAAAATGGATTTTTTGTTCCCGAGCTTTTCCCAAAGTTCTTCAGCGATGTGAGGAGCAAAAGGGCTTAGCAATAAAATCAATAATTCGTAACTTGTCGAGGATATCTTCTCTTCTTTTTCCATCTCGTTTACCAATATCATCATCGCCGAAATAGCCGTATTAAATCGAAAATTTTCAATATCTTCAGTCACTTTTTTTATAGTTTTATGCAGAACTGTATCTAACTTGTAATTTTGGATTTTGGATTTTGGATTTGTTTTGATATTTGGATTTTGGATTTTGGATTTCAACCTGTATACTTTCTCCAAAAACCTCCTCATCCCCACCACCCCTTTCGTGCTCCAGGCGATGTTTTGCGTAAAGGGTCCCATAAACATCTCATAAAGCCGGATCGAGTCCGCTCCAAATTCGGAAATTACATCGTCAGGATTGATGACATTTCCCCAGCGCTTGGACATTTTTCTTCCGTCTTCACCCTGAATAAGTCCGACGTGTACCAATTTTTCGAAAGGTTCTTTTGTCGAAACCGATCCAATGTCATATAAAAATTTGTGCCAGAAGCGGGCATAGAGAAGATGTCTAGTCGCGTGTTCCGCTCCGCCAACATAGAGGTCAACCGGCATCCATTTTTTTTCTTTTTCCTTACCCACCAGTTCTTTGTCATTCTTTGGATCAATATAGCGAAGATGATACCAACTTGAGCCCGCCCATTGCGGCATCGTGTTTGTCTCGCGTTTTCCCGGTCCCCCGCACTTCGGACATTTCACATCCACCCATTTTTTGATACCGGCGAGCGGCCCCTCCCCTGTTTCGGTCGGTTCGTATTTTTCCACTTTCGGAAGCTCGACTGGCAGATTTTTTTCGGGAACGCCGACAGTCCCGCACTTTTCGCAGTGGATGATCGGGATCGGCTCTCCCCAATAGCGTTGCCTTGAAAAAACCCAATCCCGCATTTTGTAATTCACTTTCTTCCCGCCGATTTTTTTCTTTTCAAGCCACTCGGTCATTTTTTCACGAGCTTCGGCAGAGGGGTGACCGGAATATTTTCCGGAGTTTACCAAAAAACCATCTTCGATAAAAACTTTTCCTTTTAGATATTCAAGATCAATTCTGTCCTTTTCTTCGATCCTATTTTTTCTCAAGATCTCTTTGAGATGTATTTGAAAAATCTTGCTTAAAACCAAAGCCTCACTCTCGTTCAGTCTCTTGAGATCCGTCTCAAAATCTTTGTCTTTTAAATCCCATTGATTTATGTACGGACCGATATCAATCTCCATCCCTTCGTCATTCCGGTAAATGGTGTTTGTCAGCTTTTCGGAAACTTTTTTCTCCCTGATTTTTTTATATCCCAGACCCAAAAGAAATCCGCCTATCTTTTGATATTGCTCTTCGTCTTTCACAATGATATCAAGATCATCGTGTTCGCGATAAATTATTCCCGCGTGAAAAGCTCCGGCTAATCCGCCCAATAGCCAAAATTCGATTCCCTCTTTCCTGGCCTCTTGGCGAAGTTTTTTTAGAGCTTCAAGCGTCTTGATGGTTTTTTTATAACTGTCTAAATCGGGAGCGATCACCTGCTTGATCGGCAACTTGTACTTTTTCGCAAACTCAAAATCTCGCTCATCATGCGCCGGGACGGCCATCACCGCACCGGTTCCATAATGGCCGAGAACATAATCAGCGACATATAAAGGAAGTTCTTCATTATTGAAAGGATTGATCGCTTTTACGCCTTGAAGCTCAACCCCCGTTTTATCCTTTTGCAAATCCGTTCTTTCCAACTCCGTCTTGTTTTGCGCTTTGATAATATATTTTTCAACTTCTTCGTAGTTTTTGATTTTGTCTTTTAGCTTTTCTATGATCGGATGCTCCGGACCAACAACGCAATAAGTGCAGCCGAAAATCGTATCCAGCCGAGTGGTAAAAACTTCAAGCCAGTCTTTCCCAAGACTAAGTCTTAGGAAGCGTTCCGAAGACTTAGTCTTGGGAACCAGCTTAATTTCGAACTTTATGGTTGCTCCTTCCGAACGGCCGATCCAGTTTTTTTGCTGGTCCATGATGGATTTTTCCCAGTCCAATTCTTCCTCGCCCGCCGAAGCCTTGGCGAAGGAGGGTTTGTCGAGATCTTCAAGCAGCCGATCGGCATATTCGGTCATCTTAAGCACCCATTGACGCATCTTTTTCTGGACCACTTGCGTGCCACAGCGTTCGCAAAGACCGTTTTCGAGATCCTCAAGTGCCAACCCCGTCTTGCAGGACGGACACCAATTGATCGGCTCGTCGGATTCATAGGCCAGGCCTTTTTCAAACATCTTGAGAAAAATCCATTGCGTCCATTTATAATATTCCGGATCAGCTGTATTGATCTCCCGATCCCAGTCGTACGTGAACCCGAACAGCCCCAGCTGTTTTTTGAAAGTTTTGATATTTTCTTTGACCGCCGCCTCGGGATGGATTTTATTCTGAATGGCATAGTTTTCCGCCGGCAAACCAAAAGCGTCCCAACCCATCGGGTGAAGGACTGAATAACCCTTGAGCATCTTGAAACGTGAAACGACATCGGTCGCAATATATCCTTTGGGATGACCGACATGGAGCCCCGCTCCCGAAGGATACGGAAACATATCCAAAGCATAGAATTTATTTTTTCGCGAATAGTCCTTATATATGCCGCTTTCCCGCCAAATTTTTTGCCACTTAGGCTCAATTTTCGCTGGATTATATTTACTCATATTATTCTGCTTGCCCGTCCGCAGCTTTAGCGAAGGCGGGCCATTTGTGCTCTATTTTTTTGGGGTCGTATTTTTCCATATTTATGCTAAAACTACTCTTTCAGTTTAGCCTGTTTCATTGTTTTTTTCAAGGAAAAATAAACAGGGCAAGGTCCGCGGACCCCGCCCTTTAGATAAATCAGTACTATATAAACTGCATTTATTGTTTTCTAATTTATCCTCAAAAACTCCACATTCCCTCCCCCATCCACCAGCTTCGCGTACGCGAGAATCACTTCTTTTCCCGGATATTGGGCGAGGATTTTTTCTTTAGCTTTTTTTAGCTCGTTTTCATGAAATTTTTGTTCCGCTTCGAGATCGCCTTTGAATTGGGACGATCCGCCATAGGCGCCGCAGTCGGCGTGATTCACGATGACGATTTTTTCGACGTGATGCAGATCGCACGGAACGCCGATGCATTTCATGGCCACATCCACTTCATTTTGGCAGTCATTGATGGCTTTGGCCGCTCCGGGAAGTTTAGGAAAATCATATATTTTTATCCCGAGTTCTTCTTCCACGAATTTCATCGTCTCTTTCCAAAAACGGAAATCTATGCAGGCAAGGACAACTGCTTCGCAGGAGTGAATATCTTTGTAATTAAATTTAGTCTTCAAAAAAATAATTATATCAGTTAGAGATTATAAATTTTGCCCAAGCCTCATCCCTCGCCGAGTGAGATGCTTTCTCGCTACTTTTATTCTTGCCAAATTTTTTTCAAGTATCGCCGCGGCAGTCGCATAATCTGTCTCGTCAGAGCGTATTTTTTCTCCTTTCAATTTTTCCGCTTTTTGTCTGGCTTCTTCTGCTCGAGCCAGATCAATTTCCTCCGCCCGCTCAGCCGTGTCGGCCAGGATCGTAATTTCATTTCTCCGAACCTCGATCATTCCACCCGAAACAGCCATCGCGATCTCTTCGCCGCCTTTTTTTGCGACAAGTTCTCCCGATGTCAAAACGGAAATAAGCGGAATATGATTTGGAAGCACCGTAATCTCGCCGTCCTGGGTGGGAAGAGTGACCTGGTCAATTTCGGATTCATAGACAGTGTGTTCGGGAGTGACAATTTTGAACTTAATTTTCTGCATTATTCTAAGGTTCAACCTTAGCCGCTGCTAAGGTTGAACCTTAGAGCGACTTAGAACAATTATTTCACGTCTTCAATACTTCCTTTCATATAAAAACTCTGCTCGCCTTTGTCATCGTGCTTGCCCTCAAGAATTTCCTTGAAACCGCGGATCGTGTCAGCCAGCTTCACGTATTTTCCTTCCGTTCCGGTGAACTGCTCCGCCACGAAGAACGGCTGGGACAAAAATTTCTGGATTTTGCGGGCGCGCGTCACGGCCAACTTGTCGTCGTCGGAAAGCTCTTCCACGCCCAGAATGGCAATGATATCCTGAAGATCTTTGTATCTTTGCAAAACTTTTTGCACTCCGCGGGCGGTTTGATAGTGTTCTTCACCGATGATCTTTGGATCGAGAATTGTCGAAGACGAATCAAGCGGATCAACGGCCGGATATATTCCCAGCTCGGATAACTGCCGGGATAATACTACCGTCGAATCAAGATGTCCGAAAGTGGTCGCCGGCGCCGGGTCGGTAAGGTCAA
>JAVHPA010000005.1:0-1318 GCA_036170345.1 Candidatus Moraniibacteriota bacterium | reverse complement strand
GCAGGATTGCCTTTGAAATCCATCGAAACTAACTCTTCGTCGCTAACGGTTAATATATTCTTGAGATATGTTTTCGCCGCTTCGCGATAAAAATTATTTATCTCTTCCGCCGTTGTTTCCTTTTTCAAAAGGCATACGAAATCCGTTGCGGAAACCACCGGGGTGGGCACTCGCATCGAAATTCCGTTCAATTTTCCTTCCAGGCTCTTCATGGCTTTTCCGACCGTCTTGGCCGCCCCGGTTGAAGTAGGAATAATATTCTGCGCGGCGGCTCTCGCCCGGCGCAAATCCTTATGTGGCAGATCGAGAATTCTTTGGTCATTGGTATATGAGTGAACCGTCGTCATAAAACCTTTTTCGACCCCGAATTTTTCGTCAAGCACTTTGATCATCGGCGCCAGGCAATTGGTCGTGCAGGATCCATTGGAAATAATCTCCTGCGACGCGTCCATTTCATTTTCATTTACGCCCATAAGATAAACCGGGATATCGTCCCCTTTGGGCGGAGCGGAGAGGATCACCTTTTTCGCTCCGGCGTCCAAATGTTTTTGCGAACCGGCGCGATCCGCAAAAGCTCCGCTGCACTCCAGAACAATATCCACATCCAAATCTTTCCAGGGAAGCTTCACCGGATCGGGCTCGCTAAAACTTTTGATCCCTTTTCCATCGATGATTATTTCTCCGTCCCGAGCCTCAACATCTTTATCGTAAATTCCATATGAACTGTCGTATTTCAAAAGATGCGCCAGCGTTTTATCGTCTGTCAGGTCATTGATCGCCACGACCTCCAAATTTTCTTTTTCCAGCGCGATTTTCAAGGCCGGCCGGCCAATGCGGCCAAATCCATTGATCGCAATGCGGGTTTTCATATATTGATGTTTATTATTTAATATATTTCAAGTCCGGAAAAAAACTTTTCGTATCCTGCCAGAGCCGCTTTTATTTCATCCAGGCTCATTTCAAGCGCCGGATCGAGAAGAACCTGTTCTGAAATATTGTGGGCGGTCATGACTTCGCTGACGCCAATCAGATGTTCGGAAGGAATTTGTCCCAGTTTTTCTGTCACATCTTTTCCTTTATAGCCGACTTTTTCCAGCACTTCGCCGAGCAACCTGTCCGCTTCAATAAGAGCAAATTTTCCTCCTGAAATCCCCTCTTCCTCGACTCGCTTCATAATATTCGCCCAGCGTTCCCGGTATTTCTCTTTTTTGAATTTGGGAATGTTCGCGCCGTATATCGCCACTGTCACATCCGTGCGGACTCTTTTGGAAAGAAGGAGAATATCGGTGATGAGGAGCACGGCAATGATAAATCCGGC
>JAVHPA010000004.1:1656-6081 GCA_036170345.1 Candidatus Moraniibacteriota bacterium | reverse complement strand
CGGTGGTAACTAAATCTTCAACTAATAAAACTTTTTTATCTTTTACTTCTCCTCCCTCCACCCTTTTATTTTTTCCGTAACCCTTTGATTCTTTCCTTACAAAAACAGATGGCTTCTGTAACCGGTATCCCAATGTGGCGCTATGCGGAATACCTCCCACCGCTATTCCCGCAATTATTTCGAAATCAAAATTTTCGCTCTTTACGGTATTTTCAAATCCTTCAATCACCAGCTTAAATTTTCCCGGATAATACGGGAAAATCCGATTATCAACATAAACCGGCGAAATAATCCCGGTTTTAAATGTCAGCGGTTCTTTTGGCTTGAATCCGACCGCGCCGATTTCAAGCAACGCCCGCGCGATTTCTTTTTGATAGTCCATATTGCTTTTTTAATAGTTAGATTTATTCAAGCTTCGCCGTTAACGGAATCAACCCTTTTTTCTTGAAGGACCTGATAGCATAAGCTCTAACGCGCTTCCGGAATAGGCGCACGCGGGATTTGGCCATTCGTCAGGATCGGGACAGCAGTCTTCGTCCATATGCTTGCCCTTGGTCTTGCTGTAGCTAGGATGGTCGTGTTTATTAGGACAACTCCTGCCGGCGGTGTATCTCACTCTGGGAGGACTGATAGCTTTTTGAACCACTCTTTGGGAAGTTTGGGCGATATTCTCTTTTTCGGCCAAATTGAGAGTTGAAACGATATCATAAAATTGAGGAAGAACGCGCAGAAGACTTACTTTTTCATCAAAATTTTTGATATCGTATTTACTACTGGAGCGAGGGACGATATTATATGTAAATTCGTTTTTGGTCAGGCTGTAGAAAAAAGTTTCCTCCCAACAGGGATCTTCGGCGGGAACATTGATTTCTTTGGCGGAGTATCCGGCTTCTCCCAAAGTTATATCGTCAAAGTGCGAGCAATCTTGGGGATCGATATTTTCACTTTTCGGCGCGAGGGTGTCCGTTCCGAGATAATTCGGGAATTTCGAAGAACTATAAATAAAAACATCGAATCCATTTCGGCTTTCTCCTTTAGAATTGGCCTGTCCTTCAAAGGAAATTTTGAGAAGATATTTTGACTCTGAATCCGGATTAGTTTCTTTAGGAGTTTGCCAATCCAGGGGATATTTTATGAAAAAATTATATTTCTGGCTATCATAAACTTGCCAGCTGGCGGTTTCGTCCGGAACCTGCTCGAGATTAGTGGTTATGCCGGATAGTTTTTTGATCTCATCCTCGTAGGCGGACTGGCGATTTTCTTTTTTTATCTGGTTGCCCCTGGAGCGGGAAAATCCGGCGGCCACCAGCGCCATCGCCAGGGAAATTCCGCCCACGGCCAAAATAGTTCCGACGGCGGTGATATTATGGCGATTTCCCAAGCGCTTGTATATTTTATTTATTTTCTTTCTCACGATTTTGTTTTTAGGATCGTCGAGTATATTATATCATATTTTCAAAAAACGCCCACTTGAGCGGACGTTTTCTGGAAGCTGCAGCCTAGCGGATCACTGTTCCCACTTTTTCTCCCATCAGCGCTTTTTTCAGGGCGCCTTTTTTGTGGATATTGAAAACGACAATATGGAGATCATTTCTCATGCAGAGCTCGATTGCCGCTTTGTCGAGAATAGTGATTTTTTCGTTCTGGAAAGCTTCCTTGAGAGTCAGTTTTTCCAGTTTTTTGGCTTTCGGATTATTTTCCGGATCTTCGGAATAAACCCCGTCTACTTTGGTGGCTTTGAAAACCGCGTCACATCCCAGTTCCAGCCCGCGCATGGCCGCGCCGGTGTCCGTGGTGATGAAGGGAAGGCCGGTTCCGCCGCCCAAGATCACGACGCGCCCTTTTTCCATATGGCGGATAGCTTTTTTGCGGATGAAATTCTCGGCGATCTGTTTCATTTCAATGGCGGTTTGCAGGCGGGTGTTGACGCCTTTTCGCTCGAGTGCGTCCTGAAGGGCCATAGCATTGAAAATGGTGGCGAGCATTCCCATATAGTGGGCCGTGGTTTCGTCCATGCCCCGCTTGCTGCCGGCCACTCCGCGGAAAATATTTCCCCCGCCGGTGACAACGGCGATCTGCACTCCCATTTTGTGAGCTTCGGCGATTTCCGAAGCGAGATACGAGATAAATTCCGGGTCAATTCCAAATTCCCGTTTTCCCCGCATCGCCTCGCCGGAGAGCTTCAAGAGAATGCGCTTATATTTCGGTTTCTTTTTGCCTTTGGCCATAAATTTTTTGATTAATTATTTCTCTTGCCCCAAACCAATCCAGACCACACAATTTGGATTATCGAACGAAAGAAGGCGAAGCCGTTTCGCAATAATCATTTTATTTATCGGAAAACTTGATTGGGATTGGCGTGGGGTAAAAAATAACTGCGGAATTTCCCCACAGCAATCTAATAGCATAATACTTTATTTTGAATATTAGTCAAACCGATATGTTTTTAGATATTCATGGTCTTATCTTCTCTTGCCGCGAAAGTATTTTTGAATATTCTTCTGGCCACTTTTTCAGCTCGATAGCGATCTTTTAATGTCACATATTTGTTCGCGGAAAAATGAGTAAGGAAAAGTTTTTTGCATCGCGCTTTTTTGGCAACGCCAGCCGCTTCCTCGGGATTGGAGTGGCCCCATTTGCCCGAGATAAATTTTGGCACGGATGCGCATTCGTGAATCAAAACATCGGCTTTTCTGGCCAAGTGAACCGAATTTTTCGAGACTCCGGTATCAGAACAGTAAGCTATTGTTTTGCCGTCAATGGTCAAACGATATCCAAAAGATGGATCGATATGAAAGAGTTTTTTATGCTCCGCGGCAAATGGCAATTCCCGGCAGTTTTTTGATAATTCCTGCACCTTGACACGCAATTTCATTTCTCGAAAGGGCATGGCATAGGGATGATCAACCATTCTCATTAGATGCTTCTTTAATCCTTTTGGACAAATAATATTAAATTCGTTTTTGAATTTGAATTTTGGAAAAATATGCAAACCAAAAATATGGTCCAGGTGCAAATGGCTCAAGAAAAGAAAGATTGGCTTTTTTGACTTTATATAACTTGGCAGCTTATAAATCCCGTTTCCAGCGTCAAAGATAATATAATATTTTTCGCTTTCCAAAAGGGCGCACACGGTATTTCCCATATCATTGTCATACCAGCCATTTGTGCCGAGAAATGTTAGTTTCATATTTTCATTATAACCTATTTTTTATATTTCCTCTCGTTCGTCCGATACCCGTTGTCCTCCGACCAGACCAAATATATTTTTTTCTTGAACCCGCCTTTTTTGAGGGCGTTTTCTTTTTGGGATTTCAGGAGGCAGGAAGGTTTGATTTTCCAATATCTTCTGATTTCTTCAATCACATCCAAAACATCGGCTAACTCTTCAATTAATTCTTTTTTATTTTTTGCGGTTAAAAGCCCGCTGGCTTCTTCGCCAACTTTTTTCAAAAGTTCTTTCTCAAATTCCTTCTTTCCCAGTTTTCTAGTTTCATACATTGCTCCGGCCCGGTCCATCTTGGCGGGAATTTTATCACGAATCAGTTTTCGGTAATATGTTTTTTTCATAATTACGAATATATTATTGACATTATGCAAAGCTTAGTCAATAATAGCTTGATAAGGACGTAATCAAAATTTGGAGGGGGTGCAGCGATGTTTACGACGATTAAAGAAAGTATGGTCGTGTTTCGGAGGGCCGTCGGGGATTATCGGACATTTAGCAGGGTTCTGATGGCAACGGCCCAAAGAAGGGACGAGGAGATCAAGGGCGAGGAAGATTTGCCGCCCGATGAAAAAAAACTTTTAAAAGAGGCCAGGATGCGTCTGTATAATATGGGCGAAGTCCTTGGTCTTACTCGGGAGGAGGTTGAGGTGCACATCGAAAGCGAGAACGCAACCGGTGAAAAATAAATCCTGGAACATTCAAAAGTTACCTAACGGAGCCCTGTGGGGAGGCAGGCTCCGTTTTTTATATCTCAAGCCTATATATTTTATACAAAAATTTTACTTTTCGTTAATCTCCACCGAATCAATTTTCACCGGACTGACCGGCTTTGATTTTTCCATGGAGCTGTTCATGGTCACTTCCGCTTCGGCGATTTTATCCACCACGTCCATGCCATTGGAAACGTGCCCGAAAATGACATAGTTTTTCGGGAGATCGTAGTCCTTATGGATGATAAAAAACTGGCTGCCGTTGGTGTTGGGGCCGGAATTGGCCATAGCGACCGTGCCTCTCGTATATCCTCCGTCAAAAGGTTCGTCAGCGAATTTATATCCGGGTCCTCCGGTGCCATCGCCGTTCGGGTCTCCGCCCTGGATCATAAAATCCTTGACGACGCGGTGAAAGACGGTACCGTTATAGAAACCGTCTTTGGCAAGGGATACAAAATTATTGACTGTTATCGGCGTTTTCTTCGC
>JAVHPA010000004.1:0-1556 GCA_036170345.1 Candidatus Moraniibacteriota bacterium | reverse complement strand
GAAAAAAGCGGAAAAAAGGACAAATATCGTTAAAAGATGGGTGATTCGGTCTTTTTGCTTCATAACATGCTTATCCTTAAGATTTATTTATACGGATTCGGCAAGGATTTGTTTTGTCTCTTCCATCATAAATTCATAATGCGGACACCGCAAGGCTTTGCAAAAGAAATTGTGATGCATCCCATGGGAGATGGCGGAATGAGTATGACATTGTTCATTGGCAACAGGCTTTTGTACGAGGGGTATGACATGCGGAAAATAATGGGGAGGACAGCATTTTATTCCGTTTCCCAAGGGAATTGTGTCTTTGATATCAAACAAACATTTCTTTTTCTTGGCTGTTTTCATAATATTTTGAAAAAGTCTACAGCTCGATTTTTGAAAAAAGATAGCTGCCGATGGCGAGTAGAGCAATATCGGCGAGAATAAGGACCAGAAAATCGAGACCCAGGCTGAAAAAGGCCTGATGGGTGAGAGTTGCGCGCAGGCCGTCCACGCCGTAAGACAGGGGATTCATTTTCGTCGTGACTAGAATAGCGTTGGGAAGGCCTTTGAGCGGGAAGATCGCCCCGGAAAGGAAAAACATCGGCATCACGAGGAAGTTCATTATCACCGGGAAAGCCTGCATATCTTTCATAAGAGAGGCAATGGCTGTCCCGAGCGCCGTGAAAAAGAAAGCGATAAGAAGCATAAAAAGAAAAGCGGGAAGTAGAAGATGAAGGCTGGTCGGGCGAAAACCGATAAAAAGAGTGATCAGAAAAACTAAAATTCCCTGGATGACGGCGACGGTGGCTCCGCCGAGCGTCCGCCCGAACATAATTTTGAATCTGGAAACCGGCGCCACGAAAGTTTCCCGCAAAAAACCGAACTGGCGGTCCCAGATAATTTCAATTCCGGAAAAAATGGCCATAAAAGTGATGCTCATGGCGATGATGCCGGGGCCGATGAATTGCAGATAATTTCCTTCGCCCGCTTTTTGGTAAATCGGGCCGAAACCAAATCCCAGCGCCACCAGAAACAAGAGCGGCTGGCCAAGCGAACCGATGAGCCGCGCGCGGGATCGGGAATATCTTTTCAGTTGTCTTAGCCAAAGGATATAAATCGCACTCATATGCTTGAATGTAAAATTAGTACTAGCGTCTCCAGGCGCGTCTGGCCGTCCGCATTCTGTCGGCGGCCGAACCTTTCTGTTCCCGAATTTCTTTTCCGGTCAGTTTCAAAAAAGCTTCTTCGAGAGATTGCGTTTTGGTTTCGCGCAGCAGTTCTTGAGGCGAACCTTGGATTTTTATTTTTCCATAATCAATAATCGCGATTTTTTCGGCGACTTTTTCTGCTTCGTCCATATAGTGCGTGGTGAAAAAGATGGTCATTTGTCTTTCGTCGCTCAATTTTTTGATATAGTTCCAGATGTGGTTTCGGGTTTGCGGATCAAGACCGAGAGTCGGCTCGTCGAGAAATAAAATTTTGGGGCTATGAATAAGACAGCGCGCGATTTCCAGCCGCCTTTTCATCCCGCCGGAATAATTTTTCACGAATTCGTCCCGCCGGTCCCACAG
>JAVHPA010000003.1:0-1330 GCA_036170345.1 Candidatus Moraniibacteriota bacterium | reverse complement strand
CGGACAAATTGCGTAAGAATAATATCCAGTCTATCTTCATAGCCCAGCGCTTTCATCGCGCCCATAACTCTCTTCACATCTCCGTGATGATCCGCTCCCCAAATGTCAATCAGTTTATCAAAACCGCGATCGAGTTTTTCTTTGTGATACGCGATATCCGAACCAAAATAGGTTTTTTCACCGGTTGATTTAACAACCACCCGGTCCTTGTCGTCGCCAAATTCCATTGACTTGAACCAGGTCGCTCCGTCTTTTTCATATATGAAACCTTTTTCTTTCAGCAAATTTATTATCTCATCCACTCTTCCGCTTTTTTGAAGCTCTTTTTCGGAAAAATAATTATCAAACTTGATCCCGAATTTTTCCATTGAGGGCCGGATAATATCTTCCAGGATAATTTTTACTCCCTCTTCGCCAATCTTCTTCGTGTCCTTTCCCAAAGCTAAGCTTTTTCCTCCCGCCTCTCGCGAGAGGCGGGATTCCTCAAAGCTTAGCTTTCCCCTTATTTCTTTTATATATTCCCCGCTGTATTGCGCTTCGCTGTCACCCAGAATCGAATGGCCCAAAATTTCAACCTGATTCCCGGCATCGTTCACATAATATTCCCGAAAAGCCTCATAACCCACTTTCGCGAAAACATTCGCCAGCGTATCCCCCAATGGTCCGCCGCGCGCGTTTCCAATATGCACCGGCCCGGTGGGATTGGACGAAACGAAATCAAGGTGGATTTTTTTCCCCGTACCAATCTTGGAACTACCGAAATTATTTTTTTCTTCGTTAACGTTCGCAACAACTTCTTGCAATAATTTTTCCGCCAGACAAAAATTCAAAAAACCGGGTGGAGCAACCTTGACCTTTTCCCAAAGCTTAGCTTTAGGAAGCGTTCCTAAAGCTAAGCTTTGGGAAAAACTTTTAAGCGCTTCCGCTACTTCCATCGGATTTTTTCCAACTTCTTTTGCAAACAATAGTGCCACATTAGTCGAAAAATCTCCCATCCCCTCCGGCGGATAATCAATTTTAATTTTAGAAACATCAAAATCAATCCCAAAGACGGATTTAATGGCATCTTTAATAAGTTGCTGAAGTTGTTTTTTCATTTAATTTAAGTATACCAAGAAAATTGCCTAAAAATCAATTTCCCGCTTTAATTAGGATATGAGCGTTTTAGTCTACAACAAACGAGCCAGTTTCGACTATGATATCTCGGATAAATACGAGGCCGGTTTGGTTTTGCGCGGGTATGAAGTGAAATCGGTGAAAACCGGCCATATCAGTCTCAAAGGAAGCTTTGTGACGGTGAAAGGAAACGAGCTATTTCTCACCAACGCCA
>JAVHPA010000002.1:0-1349 GCA_036170345.1 Candidatus Moraniibacteriota bacterium | reverse complement strand
GAAAAAATGGATAATGTTCACAAATTTTTTAACAGTTTCCGGTATGCCTTTCGCGGGATCAAGCATATGCTCAAAAATGAGCAGAATTTTCAAATTCAAATGCTGATCGGATTCTTTGTAGTAATACTGATGTTTGTTTTTTCCATCCGAAGCCTGGAAAAGGTCGCCCTTTTCTTTGTGATCTTTTCGGTGCTGGCGATGGAGCTTATAAACACTATTTTTGAGCGGGTGGTGGATATTTTGAAACCGAGAGTCCATCCTTACGCTCAATTGATAAAAGACATAATGGCGGCCGCCGTTTTGATTGTTTCAATCGGGGCGATCGTGGTGGGAATTACGATATTTTATCCTTATTTCAAGGAATTATTTTTGCAAACTATCTAGTTTTTTTGTATAATTCCGTTAATTAGCGAAGAACCCCATGGTAAAAGGAGACATAGTTGTCGGTCTTGATGTTGGATCGTCCAATATCAGAACGGTGATTCTGCAAAAATTTGACGAAGAAGAAAGGCCCAGGGTGATGGGAGTGGGGACAGCTCTTTCTTTTGGTGTCCGCCGGGGAGTGGTGTCCGATGTTGAAGAAACCATCCGATCGATCGGGGAAGCGGTGAAAAATGCCGAGCGCACTTCCGGCATCCCCATTTCGAGAGCCGTGGTCAGTGTCGGCGGAAATCATATCAGGTATCAGGAAAGCCAGGGAGTGGTGGCCATCGGAAAGGCGGACGGAGAGATAACATATGACGACGTGATGCGTTCGCTTACGGCGGCGGAAACAATTTCTCTTCCCTCTAATATTGAAATTCTGCATGTTATTCCCCGCAGCTTCACTGTGGACGACCAGAAAGGCATCAAAGATCCGGTTGGAATGAACGGCATCCGGCTGGAAGTGAACGCCCTTTTGATTCTTGGATCAACGCCGGTTATAAAAAATCTCTCTAAATGCGTATATCAGTCGAGAGTTGAAGTGGAAGACATGGCTTTTTCCGCTCTTGCGGCGGGAAAAGCGGCTCTCAATAAAAGACAAAAAGAACTGGGAGTGGTTCTCATTGATATGGGCGGCGGCACCACTAATTTCGTGGTTTATGAAGAAGGGGAGTTGGTCCAAGTGGGCGTTGTGCCGATTGGCGGCGGGCATATCACCAATGACGTGGCCATCGGCCTTCGAACTTCCATCGATGTGGCGGAAAAAGTGAAAATAAACTACGGATCGGCGCTTCCCGACGATATAAACAAGAAAGATCATATAAATCTGGCCGAAATTGATCAAAATGAAGAAGGGGAAATATCCCGGCACCATGTGGCGGAAATAATTGAAGCCCGCGTGGAAGAGATTTTTGAACTTGTTGATA
>JAVHPA010000001.1:1360-6233 GCA_036170345.1 Candidatus Moraniibacteriota bacterium | reverse complement strand
TTATGAAAAAAACTGCGTTAATTTCGGTCTTCAACAAAGAAAACATCGAAAAATTTGCCAAAGGCCTGGTTGAATTGGGCTGGGAGGTCATTTCTTCCGGCGGGACGGCGAAATATTTGGCGGAGAACGGAATCAAGATTAAAGACGTGGCGGAGATCGTGGGAGGGAAGGCTATTCTTGGCCATCGGGTGGTGACGCTTTCGCGGGAAATCCATGCGGGACTTATGGCGAGGTCGGAAGTTTTGGAAGATATGGGGGAACTTGAAAAATTGAACATTCCGTTTATTGATTTGGTTTGCGTTGATCTGTATCCGCTTGAGGAAGCGATTGCAAAATCGGATGCGACTTACGAAACAGTGATCGAATCAACTGATGTCGGCGGACCGACTATGATCCGTTCGGCGGCCAAAGGCGGAAGAATCGTTATTTGCGATCCGGCTGATCGGAAAAAAGTAATCGAGAAACTGAAAAACAACGGAGATTTGAAAAAAGAAGAAAGAATCGAACTGGCCGCGAAGTCCGAGTACGTCATTTCCAAATATTGCCTGAAATCAGCCAGGTTTCATTCGAAAGAAAAATATAATGGGATGATAGGCGAGCAAATCGCGGAGACTCTGTATGGGGAAAACGCTTATCAAGTGCCGGGAAAATTATATGCAGACCTCACCCCAACTCTCTCCCCGCCAAATGGACGGGCAGGCTTATCAAGGAGAGAGAGCGATCCGCTATCAATAGATAAATTCAAAGTTTTGACTGAAATGGCGCCGAGCTATAACAACACTTGCGATATAGACCGCATGCTTCAGACTTTGACGCATATAGTGGCGGCATTCGAGATAAATAAACTTTCGGCGAAGTATTTTGGCGTGGCCGTAAAGCACGGGAATTGCTGCGGGGCGGCTTATGGCAATGACAAAATCGAAGTAATCAAAAAAGTGGTTGAAGGCGATCCACGAGCGATCTTCGGGGGATTGGCGATGTTCAATTTTGATTTTGACGAGGCCGAAGCGGAAATATTGTCGACGCATTTAATGGAAAATGGAAAGAGAAGATTATTGGACGGCATCGTGACAGCTGGCTTTTCGGAAAAAGCACTTACGCTTTCGAGGCGCAAAAAAGACAAGTGCCGCTTTATAACCAATCCGGCGTTAGCCAATCTTGATAAAAATAGTCTCGATGCTGCTAAAAGATTCCGTTATGTGCGCGGCGGTTTTTTAACCCAGCCGAACTATACTTTTATTTTGGATCTGGCGCATCCGGAAATAAAAATTCAGGGCAAGCCGGATGAAAACGTAAAATCTAATATGTTATTGGCTTGGGCAATATCAGCCACATCTAATTCAAATACCATAACTTTAGTAAAGGAAAATAAGCTGATCGGAAACGGGGTTGGCCAGCAGGATCGAGTGGGTTGTTGTGAACTGGCTATTAAACGCGCCCAGGACGCCGGCCATGATACCCAAGGCACAGTGGTGGCGAGCGACAGCTTTTTTCCTTTTCCCGACGCGCCGCAGGTTCTCATCAAAGCCGGAATTAAGGCTATTTTCTCCACTTCCGGTTCCGTCAACGATAGTGAAACTGAAAAACTTTGCGCGAGTAGTGGCGCAACTCTTATTCAAATCCCCGACAAACTCGCGCGGGGCTTCTTTGGGCATTGAAATTGTGATATAATAAAAGCGCGCGATTGAAATCACTGAAGAATCAAAAAATCTAGTTCTTCAGCTGTTTAGGTTTTCTAATGATAAAAACAAAAAAATGTTTTTGAAATTTCTTGACGATCTGAACTTCGTGTCCGCCTGCCGGAAATATAAACTTGGTCTTTGGCAGTGCCCCAATTTCCTTTTTTTGATGATGGGCGTGGTGACCATCGTAGTAATGTTTGGAACTTACTTTGTTTCTGAGCGGTACTATTCTGAAACAATAACAATTGTGAGTGTTTCTCTGGTTGCGGTTTTCATTTTAACTATCAGCAGTTTTATTATCAGCGGGGTGGAAAAAATCGCCGAAGCCAATATCATGAAAAGCGAGTTTATCTCGGTTATCTCGCATCAGCTCTGCACCCCTTTGTCAGCCATTAAGTGGAATCTTGAGGTGCTGGAAACAGAGAAAGGAGAAAAAGATGACAAGCTTACTCCTAAACAGCTCATATTTCTCCAAAATATCGAAAAGTCGAACGAGAGGATGCTCAAGCTCGTCAATGATCTTTTGGAAGTGATCCGCATTGATCAGGGCCGGTCCGTTTTTGTGAAAGACAAGGTGAGCCTCGTCCAGCTGGCTCAAGAGGTAATCCAAAATTTGAAATATCTCAAGATAGCCCGAAAGGTGAGTGTTAATTTGCGGGACAGTTCTCCGCTTTCAAGAGTCTATGTCGATCCCAAGAAAATGAAAATTGCCATGGAAAACCTGATTGGAAACGCCATTAAATTTTCGGAAGAAGGCGATGAAGTTAATGTAATGTTGAGAATGGAAAAGAAGAGAGTTATACTTATCGTCGAGGATCATGGAGTGGGAATCCCGCGCTATCAGCACAGCCGGGTTTTTGAAAAGTTTTTTCGCTCCAATAACGTTTCCAGATATCGAACGGAAGGAGTGGGCCTGGGACTTTATCTGGTGAAGGCCATTCTCAAGAATTTTGGCGGGGAAGTTTGGTTTGAAAGTGAAGTGAATAAGGGTTCTACCTTTTATGTCAGTTTGCCCGCGGCCAATAGTTAGCATTTTGCGGGTCATAAAAAGCAATAAATAATAAATATAATCATATGAGCGAACAAGCCAAAAGAAAAATACTCATAATCGAAGACGATAGATCCTTGCAGAATGCTTTAATTGAAATGCTGACTCAAGAGAAATACGAAGTAGCCAGCGCTTTCGACGGCGAAGAGGGTTTGCAAAAGTTGAAAGACGAAAACCCCGATCTGGTTCTTCTGGACATAATACTCCCTAAGAAAGACGGCTATGAAGTTCTGGCTGAAATCAAGAGGGGAGGGGAGAAGAATATTCCCGTTCTGATTCTTACCAATCTCGAGGAAATAGATAATGTCCAGAAGGCTCTTGATCTCGGGGCGACCACTTTTATGGTGAAGTCGGATTTCAGTCTGAAGGACGTGCTGGAAAAAGTAAAAGAAAACTTAAAATAATGAGAGTTGACAATGAAAGGCTAAAAAGTTTCATATTGGACGCGGGTTTTCTGAATGAAGAAATAATTAACCAGGCTATTGCGGAAAGCGGCAAGTCCGGAAAGCGCTTGGGTGATGTTTTGGTGGAAAAAAAACTTTTGGACTATAACCAAATTCGCCAGCTGTACTCGTATATTCTCGGAATACCCTTTGTAAATCTGGAAAAAGAAATCATTCCCAGAGAAATCCTTCAAATTATTCCGGAGCCGATTGCCAAAAAATACCAAATAGTAGCCTTCAAAAAAACCGGAACGGAGCTCAAGGTGGCTATGCTCAATCCGGAGGACTTGCAAACGATTGATTTTATCCGGAAAAAAACGGGTCTCAAGATTTCTCCCTGCATTACCACAGAAGAAGGGATGGGCAATGTTCTCAAACAATATGAACAAAGTCTTAAAGCCGATTTCGGAGATATCATTGAAAAAAGTTCCCAAGAAGTTTTGAGTGGTGGTTCTCTTGAGGAGGTGGCCCAGGATTTGCCGGTTATCCGGATTGTTGACACGCTTCTCAAGCATGCCATCTTGCAGGAGGCGAGTGATATCCATATCGAACCGGATGAAAAAGAGGTCCGGGTGCGCTATCGAATTGACGGTATTTTGCACGATGCCATGACTCTTCCCAAGGCGGTAATAGACGGGATTGTGGCCCGGATAAAAATATTATCCAATTTGAAGC
The DNA here is from genome assembly GCA_036170345.1 of Candidatus Moraniibacteriota bacterium. Taxonomy (GTDB): domain Bacteria; phylum Patescibacteriota; class Minisyncoccia; order Moranbacterales; family UBA11712; genus Fen-1326. Next base: position 2,385 of record JAVHPA010000001.1, on the reverse strand, counting down.
TTGACGAGCATCGCTTGCCGCAAGACGGCCGGTTTAAGATCGAACAGGATAATCGCCGGGTGGCTTTTCGCGTTTCGATCCTCCCTGTTTATTCAGGCGAAAAGGTGGTAATGCGCCTTCTCGACGAATCTTCCAAGGGACTCACGCTTGAAGGAATGGGTTTGTGGGGCAATCCGCTTGAGATTATCCACCAGGCCATAAAAAAACCCAACGGAATGCTTCTCGTAACCGGTCCGACAGGTTCGGGAAAGACAACGACTTTGTATACGATAATGGATATTTTAAATACGCCCCAAGTCAATATTTCCACCGTGGAAGATCCGATTGAATATAAAATGTTCAGGGTTAATCAGACCCAGGTCAATCCAACGATCGGCCTTACTTTTTCCCAGGGGCTGCGAGCCCTTCTGCGCCAGGATCCGGATATCATTATGGTCGGGGAAATCCGGGATAAGGAGACAATGGAAATTGCCATCCACTCCGCCATGACCGGCCATCTTGTTCTTTCCACGCTTCACACCAACAGCGCGGCGGGGACAATCCCAAGGCTCCTCGATATGGGAGCGGAGCCCTTTCTCGTCGCCTCAACGGTAAATGTCGCCATGGCCCAGCGTCTGGTGAGGAAACTCTGTCCGGATTGCCGGCAAGCCTATAATCTTGACGAAGAACTGGTTAATTCCCTTAAAGGCCAGCTTGATTTAGAACATATTTTTGAGTTGGCGGCGAAGAATAATCTGCTTGACAAGAAGCTGCTTGAAAAAAAGGATTGGATGCAGGCTGTTTTTTATCGTCCGGGAGGATGTTCGCGTTGCCGGCAGGAAGGATATAAAGGAAGAATTGGAATTTTTGAAGTTATTGAAATGAACGAGACGATTTCGCAAATGGTTGCTAAAAGGGCTACCAGCGACGAAATTGAGCAGGAAGCGCAAAAAGAAGGAATGATAAAAATGATGGAGGATGGCATAATAAAAGCTATTCAGGGAATCACCTCGATTGAGGAAATATTAAGAGTGACGAAGGATTAA
>JAVHPA010000001.1:0-1260 GCA_036170345.1 Candidatus Moraniibacteriota bacterium | reverse complement strand
AGCTATTCAGGGAATCACCTCGATTGAGGAAATATTAAGAGTGACGAAGGATTAAAATCGAATTCTAAATTCTAAATTTTCGTTTATGCCTACATTCGTTTATACCGCTAAAAATAATAAGGGGGAGTCGCGGCGAGGAGAGATGGAAGGGAAACATAAGCGATTAATAGCGGAAACTCTGCGAGAGGAAGGTTTTTTTGTCACCTCCATAGAGGAGAAAAAAGAGGCTAAAAAAAGCAAGAAAGTGTCGTGGATTAAAATGTTTTCCAAGGTTTCGCTCAAAGACAGGATGATGTTCGCCCGTCACCTCGGCGTAATGCTTTCTTCCGGACTTTCTCTTCCCAAGGCGCTTCGGGTTATCAGCAGCCAGACAAAAAACAAGAAATTCCGTCAGATTCTTGTTGAACTGGAGGCCGATGTTAAGATGGGGAGCAACCTGGCCGACAGCCTCGAAAAATATCCGGTTTTCGACGAGCTTTCGGTGAATATGATCCGAGTGGGAGAAATGGGAGGGAATATGGAAGAAGTGATGGGTCTGCTCGCCGACCAACTGGAAAAAGAGCATAAACTGTTGAGCAAGGTAAGGGGAGCCATGTATTACCCTTCAGTTATACTTATCGTTATGGTGGTAGTCGGGATAGCCATGATGACCTATGTAGTGCCTAAGCTAACGACTGTCTTTGACAATATCAACGCAGGCTTGCCCTGGTCCACCCAGATGATTATTGCTTCAAGCAATTACATGTCCAATCATCAGCTGGTTGTCCTTTTTGGGACGCTGGGAGCAGCCATATTTTTGATTATCTTCTTCAGGACACCGGTGGGGAAAAGATCTTCAAGCTTTATTTTTTCCAGAATGCCGATAATCAAAAACGTGGTTAGTAAAGTCAATAACGCCCGTTTTGCCAGGATCTACAGTTCTCTCACGAAAAGCGGAGTGTCGGTTGTCGAGTCTTTGAAAATAATATCCCGAACCCTCACCAATAACGCTTATCAAAAAGCTTTTAACGAGATCAGCGAAGAAGTTCAGAGAGGAAAATCGCTTCACGAAGAGCTGGCAAAATACCCGAAGCTTTTTCCGGTTCTTACCATACAAATGGTCGAAGTGGGGGAAGAAACGGGAAAAACCGTCGAGGTTCTCGTGAATCTGGCTAATTTTTATGAAGACGAGATTGATCAAGTGACAAAAAATCTGTCTTCCATTATTGAACCTGTTCTGATGGTCATCATTGGTATAGCTGTCGGTTTCTTCGCTGTTTC